>NZ_JBFPFM010000028.1:0-46821 GCF_047977705.1 Curtobacterium sp. LFS084 | reverse complement strand
TGGCCGCCCCGCGCCTCCCGTCCGCCCGTGGTCGCGTGTTCACGCGCTGGGCGACAGCTCACGCGGCCGGAGCCCCGTGACCGCTCGCCGCGCGCCGAAGGGCGGGCCGCCCCGCGGGCCGGCGGGCCCGGCGGCCGGAGCGGGCGGGAGCGCGAGACTCGGCTGGGCGGACTGTTTCGTGCCCGGGCGGCGCGAGTTCTGTCCGCGGGGCCGAGTCTCGGGGCCGCCGGCGCCCGCGCGCTCACGCGCTGGGCGACAGTTCACGCGTCGGGGGCACCGTGAACTGTCGCCCAGCGCGAACGGTCGTGCCGGCGGGCCGGCGGGTCGGCGGCCGGCCGGCGGGTCGGGCAGCCGGAGCGGGCGGGAGTGCGAGACTCGGCTGGGCGGACTGTTTCGTGGCTCGGCAGCGCGAGTTCTGTCCGCGGGGCCGAGTCTCGGGGCCGCCCCGCTCTCGCGCCCCCCCCCCCCGCGACCGCGCACCCGCGCACCCGCGCGCCCGCGGCACCCGCGCGGCGTGCTCACGCGCTGGGCGACAGCTCACGCGGCCGGAGCCCCGCGAACCGTCGCCCACCGCGAAAGATCGCGAGCGACACGCGCGCGGCGAGCCGCGGCGAGCGTGCGCCGTGCGCCGCCCTACGCCTCGCCGACGGTGCCGTCGAGCGCCGCGGCGCTCCCGCCGATCGTGCCGATCACGGCGTCGAGCGGCGCCCCCGACCCGTCACGCTTCGACAGCCAGTCCGGCAGGGTCCGGGCAGCGCCGTCCGTCCCGACGGCGTGCGGGGGAGCGATGCCCGCCCACGCCACGGTCAGCCCGTCCTCGCCCTTGAGGAACGCGTGCGCCCGCACACCCTGGGTCGCACGGCCCTTCGCCGGGAACTCCGACAGGGCCGAGACCTTCGCGCGCCCGGTGTCCGTGCCGGGCAGCGCCGAGGAGGACGCCGAGACGGTGGCGACCACGGCGTCGTCGGAGCGGGCCACGGACCCGAACCAGATCACCGAGGCGCCGGCGGCGAGTGCGACGCCGGCGACCCCACCGGCGGGCAGCCCCTGCGCGCGGACGCCCGAGGCCGGGAACCGCAGCAGCTGCGCGTTGGACGTGATGAACACGAGGTCGTCGGACTCCGGCGCCTGGGCGGCACCGACGACCGCGTCGCCCGGCTTCAAACCGATCGCGGGGAAGTCCGGCTTGTCCGGCCATGCCCCGGGGACGACCCGCTTCACGACGCCCTGCACGGTGCCGATCGCGAGGGAGTCCGACGACGCTCCGGACAGGTCGACGAGCGCCACGACGGTTTCGCCGCGGGCGATGCCGAGGAAGTCCGTCACCCGGACCCCGGCGTCGAGCCGGACCGCGGCGGGCGGCACAGCGGGGACATCGACGGGCGAGAGCCGGATCACGCGGCCGGTCGAGGTGAGGGCACCGACCTGACCGCGGACCGAGCTGACCACCGACGACAGGACCGCGTCGTGCTTGGACCGCTTCGGCACCCGGACGATGCCGAGCTCGGAGGTCGGGATGTCGACGCGGATGAGCCGCCCGGTGGTCGAGAGCAGCACGCGGCACGGGGCGTCGGCGATCTGCAGCGACTCGGGGTCGACCGCGGCCTTGCGCCCACCCTTGACCGGGGCGTCGGCCTCGGTGAGGAGGGTCCGGCGCGGTGTGGCGAACCGGTCCGACACCTCGGTGAGCTCGAGCGCCACCTGGGCGCGCAGTCGCTCGTCGGAGGCCAGGAGTTCCTCGAGCGCGGCGATGTCGGCGAGCAGCTGGTCGCGCTCGCCCTCGAGCTCGAGGCGCGAGAACTTCGTCAGCCGGCGGAGCCGGAGCTCGAGGATGTACTCGGCCTGCACCTCGGACAGGTCGAAGACGGTCTGCAGTCGGGACCGCGCTGCCTCGGAGTCGTCCGAGGAGCGGATGACCTCGATGACCTCGTCGATGTCGAGGATCGCGACGAGCAGGCCCTCGACGAGGTGCAGGCGTTCGCGACGACGCGCCAGCCGGTACTCGGACCGGCGGGTGACGACCGACAGCCGGTGCTGCACGTACACGTCGAGCAGCTCGCGCAGTCCGAGGGTGCGGGGCGACCCACCGACGAGGGCGACGTTGTTGATGCCGAAGCCGTCCTCGAGCGGGGTGTGCTTGTACAGCTGCTCGAGCACGGCGGTCGGGTTGAAGCCGCTCTTGATGCCGATGACGAGTCGCAGCCCGTGGTTGCGGTCGGTCAGGTCGTTCACGTCGGAGATGCCGACGAGCTTCTTCGACTGGACCCCGTCCTTGATCTTCTCGATCACGCGCTCCGGGCCGACCAGGTAGGGGAGCTCGGTGACGACGAGCCCGACCTTGCGCGGCGTCAGGTTCTCGACGCTCACCTTCGCGCGCGTCCGGAACGAGCCGCGCCCGCTGGCGTAGGCGTCCCGCACGCCGGACAGCCCGACGATGGTGCCGCCGGAGGGCAGGTCGGGACCGGGGACGAACTCCATCAGCTCGTCGAGGGTGGCCTGCGGGTGCATGAGGAGGTGCTTCGCCGCCTCGACGACCTCGCCGAGGTTGTGCGGCGCCATGTTCGTCGCCATGCCGACCGCGATGCCCGACGCGCCGTTGACGAGCAGGTTCGGGAACGCCGCGGGCAGCACGCCGGGCTGCATGATCTGGTTGTCGTAGTTCGGGACGAAGTCGACGACGTCCTCGCCGAGGCCCTCGGTCATGGCCATCGACGGTTCGGCCAGCCGGGCCTCGGTGTAGCGGGCGGCGGCGGGGCCGTCGTCGAGCGAGCCGAAGTTGCCGTGGCCGTCGACGAGCGGTACGCGCATCGTGAACGGCTGCGCCATGCGCACGAGGGCGTCGTAGATCGCGCCGTCGCCGTGCGGGTGCAGCTTGCCCATCACCTCGCCGGTGACGCGGGCGCTCTTCACGTGGCCGCGGTCGGGACGCAGTCCCATCTCGGCCATCTGGTAGAGGATGCGCCGCTGCACGGGCTTCAGGCCGTCGCGTGCGTCGGGGAGCGCCCGTGAGTAGATGACGGAGTACGCGTACTCGAGGAAGGAGCCCTGCATCTCCTCGGAGACGTCGACGTCCTCGATGCGTTCACCGTCGGGCAGGCCGACTGCTTCCGTGCGTGCCATGGCACCCTTCTGCGAGACTGGGGGAGATGGGAACAAGCGTACCGACGGCCCCCGACGCCACCGCGAACCTCGCCGACGTCTTCCCGAGTTGCCTCGTCGCGCTCGGCGCTGCGGACGACGCGTGGTTGCGTGCCACCGGACGGGAGGCGCGGATCACCCTCCGCCCCGCCCGTTCCGCGATCGTCGTGCTGGTCGACGGCCTCGGTGCCGGTGCGCTGGCCGCGCGCGCCGGGCACGCCCGCTGGCTCGCCGCCGGCAAGAAACGGCTGCGCAGCGGCTTCCCGACGACGACGGCGGCCGCGCTGAGCACGCTGACCACCGGTCGGTCGCCCGGCACGCACGGTGTGGTCGGGTACAGCGGCTGGAACCCCGACACCGAGCGCGTGATGAACCTGCTGAGCGGGTGGGACGACGAGGTGCCGGCCGGCTGGTTCCTCGCGAGCACCCTGTTCTCCGAGGCCCCGGCGCTCGGCGTCGACCCCGTGGTCGTCGGCCCGGCACGGTACCGCTCGTCGGGGATGACGGCGAACGTCCTCGGCGGCGCCCGCTACGCCCCGGCGGACTCGATCGCCCAGCGCGTCGACGCGGCCCTCGCCGAGACCGCCGCGGGGAGGTCCCTGGTGTACCTCTACGTCCCCGAGCTCGACTCGATCGGGCACAAGCACGGCTGGGAGTCGGACCGGTGGACGGCGGCGCTCGAGCTCCTCGACGGCGAGCTCGCCCGACTCGAGCAGCGCGCCGCGGCCGACGTGGGGATCGTCGTGACCGCCGACCACGGGGTGCTCGACGTCCCCGAGCACCAGAACGTCGCGATCGATCCGCTGCTGCTGACCGACGTCGTCGGGGTGGCCGGCGACCCGCGCTGCCGGCAGTTCACGGTGGCGCCGGGCACCGACGTGCGGTCGCTCGTCGGGCAGTTCCGTGCGCGCTACGGCAAGAAGGCGTACGTCGCCAGCCGCGACGAGGCGATCGCCGCCGGCTGGTTCGGTGCGGTGTCGGACGAGGTCGTCCCGCGCATCGGGGACGTCGTGCTCGTCGCCCGGGGGTCGTGGGCGTTCAACGACGACCGTGCCCTGCGTGCCGGCGAGTCACCGAAGCGCATGATCGGCCAGCACGGGGCGATGACCGACGAGGAGACCATGGTGCCGCTGCGGCTCGCCGGGGCGTTCGCGCAGTAGCGGATCTCGAGCCGCGCCCGACACCCGAGCCGGACGGCTCCGTGCCGATCAGGCGGGGTCGTCGTCCGGCCGCGTGCCGAAGACGATCTCGTCCCAGCTGGGCATCGACCGGCGGTTCCGCTTCTTGCGGTCGACCCGGCCACCCTCGGCCTCGGGTGCCGACGCGGGTCGGGCGTCCGGCTGCGGCGCGGTGTCGGACGAGTCCTCGAACCCCTGCAGCGGGATGTCGACGACGCTGATCGAGGTCCGGCGCCCGTCGTCCTGCGGCTGCTCGCCGAAGGCCGCCGCCTCGCGCTCGCCCCGACGGCGTCGGAGCGCCTCGAGGAGGTCGGCGGTCTCGTTGCCCGGGGCGCGTTCCTCGACGGCGGCACCGATCCGGGGGAGCGGCGCGCGCAGGGGACGGTCCTGGACGTCGGGGTTCGTGACGTCCTCGTCGGGCTCGTCGACGCGGAAGGCCCCGGAGTCGAACCGCGTGCCGTCGGTGTCCTGGTGGTCGTTCTCGACCGCACGGAGGCGCGGCGCGATGCCCTCGTCCTCGGTGTGCGACAGCCGGTGGGCGTCGCCGTTGTCCGGCGTCAGCGTCGACGTCTTCGGGTCGAACCGCCACTGGGCGTCGTGCTCGACCTCGGCGGCGGTGTAGTGCACGCGCACCTGCCAGCCGCTCTCGACGTGCTTCCACGAGCCCCAGGCGATCCCGGTCGCCTCGCCGGCCTCGAGCTTGGCGGTGATCGCCTCGCCGAAGGTGTCGGGGGACTCGTCGTCCACCGGTGTCACCGGGACGCGGTGCGCGGCGTCGAGGATGAAGGCGCGCTCGGCGAGCACGGGGCCCTCGAAGCGCCGCACGTACTCGACGTCCACGTCGAGCGCCGCGGCGACCTCGGTCGCGTCCGCACCGCCGCGGATCCGGGCCTGCACGTCCTTGGGGGAGACGCGCTTGAGCGGGCCGGACTCGGGGTTCGCCTGCCGGACCTGACCGGTCAGCGACGAGGTGACGGGCAGACGGAACTCGGTCCCGCCGTCGGTGGCCAGCAGGAGTGCGCCGGACTCCACCCCGATGACTCTCACGTCTTGCATGGTTCCGCCTTCCGAGCGTCGCGTACGGTCGTGCCTCGTACCCCGTGAGTATGCAGCCGTCCGGACCCGATCCGGCGGAGGCGCACGGGCGTGCCGTGGACTGCCGTGCGAGCGTTTCCGGACAGCGGGAATGGACGGACGGGCACACGGGTTGCAGCGCCAGAACGACCCGCCGGAACACTCGGTTTGCGCTCTGGCGAGACGTGGTGCAAACTGTCGCCGCCGATCACCGGCGACGACCTCTCGATACGAGAAATGGATGGGCATGGCCACCGATTACGACGCCCCCCGGAAGACCGACGACAACTCCGACTCGGAGTCGATCGAGGCCCTCAAGGAGCGCGTTCCCGACAAGATGTCGGGGGTCGTCGACGATGATTCCGACAACCCCGGCAGCTTCGAGCTCGCCGGACAGGACCTCAGCGACGTCGACCTCGACGTCGTCGTGCTCCCGCCCCAGGTCGACGAGTTCACCTGCGTCGAGTGCTTCCTCGTGAAGCACCGCTCGCAGCTCGACCACGAGTCGAAGCTCGGCCCGGTCTGCGCGGAGTGCGCGGCGCTCTAGGGAACGCTCGAACACGTACGGCCCGTCACCTGCTGCGGTGACGGGCCGTCGTCGTTCGCCGAGGCGGACAGGAGGCGCGGGGCGGGCTCGACCCGCGCCTCCCGTCCGTCGCGTGGTGCCGGTCATTCCCAGAACGCGCGCGATGGGAAGCGGGATCGGGCGTACCTGGTCAGAAGTTCCGGGCAGGTACGCCCGGAATCGGCAGGTACGCCCGGAACCGGCAGGTACGCCCGGAACGGGGGCAGGGTCAGGAACGCAGGGCGGCGACGACCGCCGACGGGTTGCGGACGCTGACGAGCCAGTAGGGCGTCGGGTCCGCCGGGTCCTCCACCTCGACCTTGACCACCCCGCGGACGTAGCCGCGGAAGAGCGTCCAGGCGCGCGCGTCGAGCGCCGGCCCGCGCTGTGTGGTGGCCTCGGCGCCCTCGTAGCCCTCGACCGCACCGACGAGCGCGCGCGGCAGGTGTGCGCGCCCGGCGCGGAACTCGGTCTCGGTGACCTCGATCGTCGGGGCGAGGACCCAGAGCAGCACGAGCACGCCGAGGTACATGCCGATCGCCACGAGGATGCCCGCGAGCACGCTGATCGGCAGGAACACGAGGAGGCTGGCGGGGATGACGAGCGCCGTCGCCAGGTAGAGGACGGGCGGAGCCCACAGTCGTTCGCGGTACAGGGTCACGACACCATTCGACCACGACTGACACCAGGTCACGGAACGGTCACGGTCTGCACTACCCTCGACACGTGACCGAACCAGTCGACGTGCTCTGGACCGGGGAGAACGCTCCCGGATACGCCCATCCCGGTGACGCCGGCGCGGACCTCGTCTCGACCGAGGCGTTCGTCCTGCAGCCCGGCGAACGCCGGCTCGTGGGCACGGGCCTCCGCATCGCGCTCCCGGACGGCTACGCCGCCTTCGTCGTGCCGCGCAGCGGTCTCGCCGCGAAGCACGGCATCACGATCGTGAACGCGCCGGGCACCGTCGACGCCGGGTACCGCGGCGAGGTCAAGGTCGCGCTGCTCAACACCGACCAGGCCGCCGCGCACGAGGTGCACGTCGGCGACCGCATCGCCCAGATGATCGTCATGCCGGTGCCGCGCGTGTCGTTCACCCGCGTCGACGAGCTGCCCGACAGCGTCCGCGGCCAGGGTGGGTTCGGTTCGTCGGGCTACGGTGACCGGAGCGGTGCCGTCAGCGGCACCGCCGACGATGTTCAGGAAGGAACGCGCGCATGAAGTTCGGCCGACGCAAGCGTGACGAGGTCGAGGTGGCGGACGCCGTCGCCGACGAGGTCGAGGTGGCCGACACGACGCCGGAGGTCGACATCGCGACCGACGCCGACGCCGACCTCGACGAGGTCGACGCGGTCGCCCCGACCGACAAGTCCGCCCCCGACGACCGCGCCGAGAGCGGCCCGCACGACGAGACCGAGGCGAACCTGGTCCGCCCGTACGTCGACCTGGGCGGCGTGAAGGTCCTGCCGCGTGAGGGGCTCCACCTCCGGCTCGAGGTCGAGGAGGGCTCGCAGCGCGTCGTCGCGGTCGGGCTCGACTACGACGAGTCCACACTGCAGGTGCAGCCGTTCGCCGCACCCCGGTCCACGGGCCTGTGGCACGAGATCCGCGGGCAGATCGCGGACCAGATCGAGCGCCAGGGCGGCGTCGTGACCGAGGTCGACGGTCCGTTCGGCCCCGAGCTCCGTGCCCAGGTCCCGGTCGTCTCCGACGGCACGGGCGTCACCGACGGGGCCCGCCCCGCGCGGTTCATCGGCGTCGACGGCCCGCGCTGGTTCCTGCGTGGCGTGATCGCCGGCAAGGCCGCCGAGCAGCCCGACGACGCGGCCGAGATCGAGGACCTGTTCCGCAGCGTCGTCGTGGTTCGCGGGACCACGCCGATGCCGCCGCGCGACCTCATCCCGCTGCACATGCCGAAGTCGACGCAGTCGGCGATCTGACCGCAGTCGGCGATCTGACCCAGGAGGCACGGTGCCGGACCACGACGACACCACCCGTCCCGACGCGGACGCGCCCGACGCACTGCCCTCGTTCAGTGAGCAGATGCGCGCCGCCGTCGCGAACACGGGACTCGGCAAGGTCGCTCCCGGCGAGGCGCCGTCCGGGCACGCCCTCGTCGCGGCGATCGGTGGCGTCCGGGGGCTCGTCGAGTCGGTGCTGCCGGGCCTGGCGTTCCTCGTCGTGTACGCGATCACGAAGCAGGTCGTCCCGAGCGTCCTGATCCCGGTCGCGATCGGCGTCGTGTTCGTGGTGCTCCGACTGCTGCAGCGCCAGTCCCTCGTGATGAGCCTCGCGGGGATCCTCGGCGTCGCGATCTCGGCGGGCCTCGCGCTCATCACCGGCCGGGCCGAGAGCAACTTCATCCCCGGCATCGTCATCAACGCGGTGTGGCTCGTCGGGCTGCTCGTCTCGCTGGCGATCCGGCAGCCGCTCATCGGCGTGGTCGTCGGGTTCCTGCTGCCCCCGAACGAGGACGGCAGCCACCAGGACTGGCGCCGCGACCCCGCGAAGCGCCGGGTGCTCACGGTGGCCACCTGGCTCTGGGTCGGGCTCTTCGCGATCCGGCTCCTCATCGAGGTGCCGCTCTACCTGACCGCGCAGGTCGAACTGCTCGCCGGCATCAAGCTCATCACGGGCGTCCCGCTGTACGCCGCGCTGCTCTGGGTCACCTGGTTGCTCGTCCGGACGGTGTTCAAGCGTCAGGGCGATCCCGCCGCAGTGTAGAGTTGTCTCGACATCGAGACATTTCCCGCGGCCCTTCCCGGGCTGGCGGGTTTAGGTTTGCCTTGCTGGTGGGACGCCTCGCGCCCCGCTTGGATGGGGGCACACCGATCAACCAGGGAGGCGGCACAGTGGCTGCAGTCAACAGCTTCGGCTCGAAGGACACGCTGTCGGTTGGGGGTGTCGACTACGCGATCCACCGGATCGACACGGTGCCCGGGCACGAGAAGCTCCCGTACAGCCTGAAGGTGCTGCTCGAGAACCTCCTCCGCACCGAGGACGGCAAGAACGTCACCGAGGACCAGATCCGCGCGCTCGGGTCGTGGCAGCCCGACGCCGAGCCGGACACCGAGATCCAGTTCTCGCCAGCCCGCGTGGTGATGCAGGACTTCACGGGCGTCCCGTGCATCGTCGACCTCGCCACCATGCGCGAGGCGATGGCCGAGATCGGCGGGGACCCGAACAAGATCAACCCGCTGTCGCCGGCCGAGATGGTCATCGACCACTCCGTCATCGCCGACCTCTTCGGTCGCGAGGACGCGCTGCAGCGCAACACCGACCTCGAGTACGAGCGCAACGGGGAGCGCTACCAGTTCCTCCGCTGGGGCCAGACGGCGTTCGAGGACTTCAAGGTCGTCCCGCCGGGCACCGGCATCGTGCACCAGGTCAACATCGAGTACCTGGCGAAGGTCACCTACACGCGTGACTTCGACGGCGAGACCTACGCCTACCCGGACACCCTCGTCGGCACCGACTCGCACACCACCATGGTGAACGGCCTGGGCGTGCTCGGCTGGGGCGTCGGTGGCATCGAGGCTGAGGCGGCCATGCTCGGCCAGCCCGTGTCGATGCTCATCCCGAAGGTCGTCGGCTTCAAGCTGTCCGGGTCGATCCCGGCCGGGGTCACCGCGACCGACGTGGTGCTCACCATCACGCAGGAGCTCCGCAAGCACGGCGTCGTCGGCAAGTTCGTCGAGTTCTACGGCGAGGGCGTCGGCGAGGTCCCGCTCGCGAACCGCGCCACCATCGGCAACATGTCGCCGGAGTTCGGCTCCACGGCGGCGATGTTCCCGGTCGACGGCGTCACGCTCGACTACCTGCGCCTGACCGGCCGCTCCGAGGACCAGATCGCCCTCGTCGAGGCGTACGCGAAGACCCAGGGCCTCTGGCACGACCCGTCGGTCGAGCCGAACTACTCCGAGTACATGGAGCTCGACCTGTCGACGGTCGTCCCGTCGATCTCCGGCCCGAAGCGTCCGCAGGACCGCATCGAGCTGTCGAAGGCGAAGACGCAGTTCGAGGTCGACCTCGGCAACTACACGTCGCCGAGCGAGCAGACCGACCTCGACGACGCGGTCGAGGAGACCTTCCCGGCCTCCGACCCGATCGCAGCGGGGTCGACCAACGAGGACACGAACCTGCACGAGCACGTGCACGTCTCGAGCGCCCCGTCGACGGCGTCGCAGCCGACGAAGGTCGCCATGGACGGTGCCGACCCGTTCACGATCGACCACGGCGCGGTCGCGATCGCCGCGATCACCTCGTGCACGAACACCTCGAACCCGTCGGTCATGATGGCCGCCGGCATCCTCGCCCGGAACGCCGCGAAGAAGGGCCTCACCGCGAAGCCCTGGGTCAAGACCACCCTCGCGCCGGGGTCGAAGGTCGTCACCGACTACTACGAGAAGGCCGGTCTCACGACCTACCTCGAGCAGCTCGGCTTCTACACGGTCGGCTACGGCTGCACCACCTGCATCGGCAACTCGGGCCCCCTGCCGGAGGAGATCTCGCAGGCCGTGCAGGACAACGACCTCGCCGTCACCGCGGTGCTCTCCGGCAACCGCAACTTCGAGGGGCGTATCAACCCCGACGTGAAGATGAACTACCTGGCGTCCCCGCCGCTGGTCATCGCCTACGCCCTCGCCGGGTCGATGCACTTCGACTTCGACAAGGACGCCCTCGGGCAGGACCAGGACGGCAAGGACGTCTTCCTGCAGGACATCTGGCCCGACGCGGTCGAGGTGCAGCAGGTCATCGACGCGTCGATCGACACCGAGATGTTCACCCACGAGTACGGCTCCGTGTTCGAGGGCGACGACCGCTGGAAGAACCTGCCGACCCCGACCGGCGACACGTTCGAGTGGGACACCGAGTCGACCTACGTGCGGAAGCCCCCGTACTTCGAGGGCATGACCATGCAGCCCGACGCGGTGTCGGACATCTCCGGCGCCCGGGTGCTCGCGAAGCTCGGTGACTCGGTCACGACCGACCACATCTCGCCGGCCGGCTCGATCAAGGCCGACAGCCCGGCGGGCAAGTACCTCGCCGAGCACGGCGTCGACCGCAAGGACTTCAACTCCTACGGCTCGCGTCGCGGCAACCACGAGGTCATGATCCGCGGCACGTTCGCGAACATCCGCCTCCGCAACCAGCTCCTCGACGGCGTGGAGGGCGGCTACACCCGCGACTTCACGACGCCGGACGGTGCGCAGTCGTTCATCTACGACGCCTCGCAGCACTACCAGGAGCAGGGCATCCCGCTCGTCATCTTCGGCGGCAAGGAGTACGGCTCCGGTTCGTCCCGCGACTGGGCGGCGAAGGGCACGAACCTGCTCGGCGTCCGCGCGGTCATCACCGAGAGCTTCGAGCGCATCCACCGCTCGAACCTCATCGGCATGGGCGTCGTCCCGCTGCAGTTCCCGGCCGGCGAGTCCGTCGAGTCCCTCGGGCTCGACGGCACCGAGGTCGTCTCGATCTCCGGCCTGACCGAGCTGAACGAGGGCCGCACGCCCAAGACGGTGCACGTCACGGCTGCGCCGAGCGAGCACTCGCCCGCCGGCAAGGAGACGATCGAGTTCGACGCGGTCGTCCGCATCGACACCCCCGGTGAGGCGGACTACTACCGCAACGGCGGCATCCTGCAGTACGTGCTCCGCTCGCTCGTCTGACGCGACACGGATACGGCCTGGAGGCGCAGTGCCAGCTGGCACCGCGCCTCCAGTCCGTTCCGTCCCCACGCGCATAGAGTGGGCCGACAGCCCCACGAAAGGAGCGCCCGTGACCCTGCTCTCGAGCATCACGTCGCCGCGCGACCTGAAGCGTCTCTCCGACGCGCAGATGACGGACCTCGCCGCCGAGATCCGACGCTTCCTCGTCGCCGAGGTCGCGAAGACCGGCGGCCACCTCGGCCCGAACCTCGGTGTCGTCGAACTCACGCTCGCCATGCACCGCGTGTTCGACTCGCCGCACGACCCGTTCGTGTTCGACACCGGCCACCAGTCCTACGTGCACAAGCTCGTGACCGGGCGGCAGGACTTCTCGCGGCTGCGCGAGCGGGGCGGCCTCGCCGGGTACCCGCAGCGGCGCGAGTCGGAGCACGACATCGTGGAGTCCTCGCACGCGTCGTCGTCGCTGTCCTGGGCGGACGGCATCTCCCGTGCCTTCGTGCAGACCGGCCAGGCCGACCGGACCGTGGTCGCGGTCGTCGGCGACGGTGCGCTCACCGGCGGGATGACGTGGGAGGCCCTCAACAACATCTCCGACGGCAACGACCGTCGGCTCGTCATCGTCGTCAACGACAACGGTCGCTCCTACGCGCCGACCATCGGCGGCATGGCGCGGTTCCTCAGCTCCGTCCGGACGCGTCGCGAGTACCGGGCCCTGTTCGAGAAGTCGCAGGCCGCCGCCGCACGGTTCGGGGCACCGGGTCGGGCGCTCTACCGCGGGATGCGCGGCGGGCTGCACGGGTTCCTCTCGCGGTTCACGAACAACGAGGCGCTCTACTCGAACCTCGACATCAAGTACATCGGCCCGGTGAACGGGCACGACCAGCGTGCGATGGAAGCCGCCCTCCGGCAGGCGAAGGAGTACGGCGCGCCGACGATCGTGCACGCGATCACCGAGAAGGGCTACGGGTTCGAGCCGGCCCTGCGCGACCAGGCCGACCAGTTCCACGCGGTCGGGCACATCGACCCGGAGACGGGGGAGTCACTCGACGTCTCGTCGGGGCCCTCGTGGACGTCGGTGTTCGCGTCGACCCTGGCCGAGGTCGGCGCGTCGGACGAGAAGATCGTGGCGATCACCGCGGCGATGCTGCGCCCCACCGGGCTGCACCTCTTCCAGGAGCAGCACCCCTCGCGGGTGATCGACGTCGGCATCGCCGAGCAGCACGCCGTGACGACCGCGGCCGGACTCGCGTTCGGTGGCCTGCACCCCGTCGTCGCGCTGTACGCCACGTTCCTCAACCGGGCGTTCGACCAGGTGCTCATGGACGTCGCGCTGCACCGCGCCGGGGTGACCTTCGTCCTCGACCGTGCGGGCATCACGGGGCCGGACGGTCCCTCGCACCACGGCATGTGGGACCTCGCGCTGCTGCAGGTGGTCCCCGGCATCCGGATCGCCGCGCCCCGGGACGCCGCGACCCTGCGCGAGGAGTTCCAGGAGGCCGTCGCCGTCGACGACGCGCCCACCGTGCTCCGGTGGTCGAAGGGGCAGGTCGGGCCGGACATCCCCGCGATCCGCCGGTTCGACGACGGGGTGGACCTGCTGCGGTCGCCGTCGTCCGACCAGGAACCCGACGTGCTGTTCGTCGCGGTCGGGTCGATGGTGCCGGTGGCGCTCGACGCCGCGGCGCTGCTCGAGTCCCAGGGCATCGGGGTCACGGTCGTCGACCCGCGGTGGGTGGTGCCGATCCCGGCGTCGCTCATCGACCTCTCGCGCGAGCACCGGCTCGTGATCACGATCGAGGACGGCGTGCGGGTCGGCGGGGTCGGCACGCGCCTGCGCCAGGACCTCCGGGCCGCGGGGGTCGACACCGGGGTGAACGAGCTCGGGTTGCCCGACGAGTTCATCGACCACGCGTCGCGGTCGCAGATCCTCGAGGACGTGGGACTCACGGCGCAGGCGATCGCGCGCGACGTCATCGACCAGGTCGTCGGGACGAAGCTGCCGCAGGCGAAGCCGGCGCGCTCGGAGTCGCGCTCCCGGGAGTCCGCCGACCGCTGAGCGACGCCGGCGGCGCGGGCGCGCGATGCACGGCGCGGCGGGTGGAACCACGAACGCGACATCGAACCGGACGGATCGACGAGTTCGATGTCGGATCCGTGGTTCGATCCGAAGCACGGCGGCCCGGCGGGGTCAGCGCGCGGGCGGCCCGGCGGCCGCGGCCACGAGCTCGCGCAGGATCGCGCGGGCCATCGGCGTCACCCAGAGGACCTGGCCGTGCGACAGGCCGTCGCGACCCTCGCGGATGATCTCCACGCGCGAGGACGACGGTCCCTCGCGCGAGAACGTCATGACGATGTTCTCGGCGCGGAGCGCGAACGAGGTCCGGCGGCCGATGACGGCCCCGTCCGGGCGGATCTCCATCGCCGCGGCGCCCGGGACGGCGTGCACGGCGCGGTCGAGGAGTTCCGGGACCTCGGCGAGCGGCACCGGCAAGACGACGCTGGGGTGCCCGGACGTCCGCGGTGCCCACCACTCCTGTCCCATGCCTGCACGCTACGCCGGGTGGAACCACGAAACCGACGTCGAACCGGGCGCTCGGCCTGGTTCGACGTCGGTTCGGTGTTTCGACACCGGGCTCAGCGCGACGCGGGCCCGACGATCAGCGGCTCGTGGAAGGCGCCGCCGAAGACCCGCTCGGACGCGCCGGAGCGGTCGAGGTACGGGCTGATCCCACCGGCCTGGAACGGGTAGCCCGCGCCGAGGATGAGCCCGAGGTCGATCTCCTCGACGTGCTGGACGACCTCGTCCTCGAGCATGCGGTGCAGCTCGTCGGCGAGGGCGTCCTCGAAGCGCCGCTGCATCTCGGCCGCGTCCACCGGGTGGGCGTCCCGCTTCGACGGTGCGACGAGCTTCACGGCCGCTGGGTCGTACCCGGTCGCGGTGCCCTTCTTGTCGCGGGTGAGGATGTGCCCGAACTCGGCGATCCTCTTCAGCCCGTCACCGGGGTAGAAGCGCTCCGGCCAGGCGGCGTGGTGCGAGTCGAGCACGTGCGCACCGACCGGCAGCCCGACGAGTTCGAGCAGCTCGAACGGCGACATCGGCAGGCCGAGCGGCGCGGCACCCTGGGCGACGACCTCGAACGGGGTGCCCTCCTCGACACCGCGCATCGCCTCGCCGAGGACCCGGGCGAGCACCCGGTTCACGACGAAGCCGGGCTGGTCGGCCGTGATGATCGCGGTCTTCTTGAGGGTCTTCGCGACCGCGAGGGCCGTGGCCAGCGTCTCGTCGGACGTGGCCTCGGTGCGGACGACCTCGAGCAGCGGCATCACGGCCACCGGGTTGAAGAAGTGGAAGCCGACCAGCCGGGACGGGTCGGACAGCACGGAGCCCATCTCGGAGACCGAGAGCGAGGACGTGTTCGTCGCGAGGATCGCGTCGGGCGAGACGACCTGCTCGATCTTCCGGAAGACCTCCTGCTTGACGCCCATCTCCTCGAAGACGGCCTCGATGACCCAGTCGGCGTCGGCGAAGGCGTCGTACGAGACCGACCCGGACACGAGTGCCTTGATGCGGTTCGCGTCGTCGGGGGAGACCCGGCCCTTCTCGAGCAGCGTGTCGACCTCGCCGCGGATCCGGGCCACGCCGGCGTCGACGCGCGCCTGGTCGACGTCGGTGATCACGACGGGGACGCCGAGGCGACGGGCGAACAGCAGCGCGAACTGCGACGCCATGAGTCCGGCGCCGAGGACACCGACCTTCGTGACCGGGCGCGGCGAGACGTCCGTCGGGGCGCCCACCGGCTTCTTCGCGCGCTTCTGCACGAGGTCGAACGCGTACATCGACGCGGCGAACTGGTCGCCGGAGATGAGGTCGGCGAGAGCGTCGTCCTCGTCGGCGAACCGATCGTCGAGCGATCCGGACTTCGCCGCGGCCACGAGGTCGAGGGCGCGGAACGGTGACTTCGGCACGGTGCCGATCTTCGACGCGACCTGCGACCGGGCGACCTTGACGACGGTGCCCCACGCGGCCTTCTCGATCATGCCCGGCTCGTTCTTCCGCACGACCTTCGTGCGACCGGACACGACGCCGTCGGCCCACGCGACCGCGGACGGCAGGAACGTGACCGAGGGGATGAGCGCGTCGCCGATGCCGAGTTCGACCGCGGCCGGCCCGTCCATCAGGCGGTTGTTCTTGAGCGGGTTCTCGACGATGACGCGGAGCGCCTTCTCGGGTCCGATCAGGCGGGGGAGCAGGGTCGCACCGCCCCAGCCCGGGATGATGCCGAGGAAGACCTCGGGCAGCCCGATGCCCTGCGCGGCCGAGGAGAACACGCGGTAGGTGCAGTGCAGCCCGATCTCGAGACCGCCGCCGAGCGCGATCCCGTTGATGAAAGCGAACGACGGCACGCCGAGGTCCGAGAGCTTCCGGAGCGTGGCGTGCCCCAGGGCCGCGAGGTCGTGGGCGACTTCGCGCGACGGCACCGAGGCCGCCTGGGACAGGTCGGCGCCGGCGGCGAAGCAGTACTCCTTGCCGGTGATCGCCACGGCCTGGACCGTGCCGGCCGACGCCTCGGTGCGGAGCGTGTCGAGCACCCCGGACAGCTCGTACAGGGTGCGCGGCCCGAGCGTCGACGGGCGCTTGTAGTCCTTGCCGTTGTCGAGCGTGATGAGCGCGAGCGTGCCGCCGGACGGCAGCGGGACGTGCTTCAGGTACGAGTGCGTGACGACCTCGTCCTCGCTGAGTGCCAGGAGTCGGTCGTTGTCGACGATGGTCATGCTCAGGCCGCCTTCCGTGCCGCGGACTTGCTGAAGTTCGGGTTCTCCCAGATCACGGTGCCGCCCTGTCCGAGGCCGATGCACATCGTCGTGATGCCGTACCGGACGTCGGGTCGCTCGGCGAACTGGGCCGCCAGCTGGGTCATCAGGCGGACGCCGCTCGACGCGAGCGGGTGTCCGACGGCGATCGCGCCGCCCCACGCGTTCACGTTCGTCGAGTCCTGGGCGATGCCGTAGTTGTCGAGGAACGCGAGCACCTGGACCGCGAAGGCCTCGTTGATCTCGAACAGCCCGATGTCGTCGATGGACAGGCCGGCCTTCGACAGGGCCTTGTCGGTCGCGGGGACCGGGCCGATGCCCATCACCTCGGGGTCGACCCCGGCGAACGCGAAGGAGACCATGCGCATCTTGGTGGGCAGGCCGTGCTGCTTCGCCGCGTCGGCCGACGCGATGAGGCTCATCGTGGCGCCGTCGTTGAGGCCCGCCGCGTTGCCCGCGGTGACCCGTCCGTGCGGCCGGAACGGCGTCTTCAGGGCGGCGAGGGCCTCGAGCGTGGTGCCGGGGCGGGGCGGCTCGTCGCTCGAGACGATGTCCCAGCCCGCACCCGTGTTCACCTCGACGGGGACGAGGTCCGGCTGCAGCTTGCCCGCGGCCCAGGCGGCGGCGTAGCGCTGCTGGGACTGGACGGCGAAGGCGTCCGTGCGGTCCTTCGTGATCGCCGGGAAGCGGTCGTGCAGGCGCTCGGCGGTCTTGCCCATCACCAGGGCGTCACCGTTGACCATGCGTTCCGCGACGAAGCGCGGGTTCGGGTCGGAGTTGAACCCCATCGGGTGGCGTCCCATGTGCTCGACACCGCCGGCGATGGCGACGTCCGCAGCGCCGAACGCGATGGCGCCGGCGAGCGTCGTGACGCTCGTCATGGCACCGGCGCACATGCGGTCGATCGCGTACCCGGGGACGGTCTTCGGGAGCCCCGCGAGCATCCCCACGGTCCGGCCCAGGGTGAGCCCCTGGTCGCCCTGCTGCGTGGTGGCGGCCACGGCGACGTCGTCCACCGCGGCCCCGTCCAGCGAGGCGTTCCGGTCGAGGAGTCCGCGCATCGCGTGCACCGCGAGGTCATCGGCGCGGGTCTTCCAGAACACCCCCTTCTCCCCGGCTCGTCCGAACGGTGTCCGAACTCCGTCGACGAAGACGACGTCTGCTGCCTTTGGCAATCTGGGCCTCCAGATCCTCGTTGATCAGGCCGGGCGCGTCCCGCCCCGCCCGGCCGGGTCCGACCCGGCGTGCACCTGCGACGCTATGCCCCGAGCCTGGGCGGACGCATGCCCGTTGGGCCGTTCCTACGACTCGGTGTTGCTCTCAGCAGCAGGCTCCTGTGCAGCAGCGACAAAGGCGTGCGCGATGATGGACGCCGTCTCCTCGACCTGCCAGGGGCGCGCGTCGTGCGCGGCGAGCACGGCACCGACCGTCTCGGTGGCGATCGGGGCGGGCGGCTCCCACGACACGGTGCGCAGGGTGTCCGGCGTGAGGAGGTTCTCGACGGGCAGGTCGAGCTCCTCGGCGCGCTGCACCACCGCGGCACGGGCGGCCTTGTAGCGGCGGTCGGCGGCCGGGTTGCGGTCGGCCCAGGCGCGGGGCGGCGGCAGTGTGGCCTCGCCGGTGCCGCGGAGCCTCGGGAGGTCCTCGGTCGTCCGGCCGTCCTCGACGGCGGCCCACCACCGGTCGAGCTCCGAGCGGGACGCGCGACCCGTGAAGGCCTTGACCCCGCTCAGTTCGCCCTTCGAGGCCGGGTTCGCTGCGGCGGCGGCCACGATCGCGGCGTCCGGGATGGTGCGCCCGGGGGCGATGTCGGTCTCGCGGGCGTAGGCGTCTCGTGCCGTCCACAGGGCCCGGGCGATCGCGAGGGCCCTGGTACCGCGCAGGGCGTGCATGCCGGACAGGCGGCGCCACGGCTCGGCCTTCGGCGGTTTCGGCGCGCGCGTCAGGACGGCGGCGAACTCCTCCTCGGCGATGCGGGACTTGCCGGCCTCCTCGAGCGTCGCCGCGAGGGCGTCCCGGAGGTCGGGGAGCAGCTCGACGTCGAGTGCGGCGTAGACGAGCCACGACTGCGGCAGCGGCCGGGTCGACCAGTCGGCGGCCGAGTGGGCCTTCGCGAGCGTGATGCCGAGCAGCTGCTCCACGACGGCGCCGAGGCCGACCCGCGGGAAACCGGCGATGCGGGCGCCGAGCTCGGTGTCGAAGATCCGGGTCGGGACGAGACCGACCTCCTGCAGGCACGGGAGGTCCTGCGAGGCGGCGTGGAAGAGCCACTCCTCGTCGACGATGGCGTCCTGCAGCTCGGAGAAGTCGCCGATCGGGATCGGGTCGAACAGGAACGCGCCGGCACCGCGGCGGAACACCTGGATGAGGTACGCCCGCTGGGAGTACCGGTAGCCGCTCGCGCGTTCGGCGTCGACCGCGACGGGACCGTGTCCCGCGGCGATGGCGGCCACCGCGTCGAGGTACTCCTCGCGCGTCGCGATCACGTGGACCGCGTCGTGCGACGCCTCGAACGCCGGCGACGACGCGCCCGTCGACGACGCTGCCGGCGACGACGCGGCCGGGGACGCAGCGGTCGGTGACACCGGACCGCCCGGGGATGCAGGGTCAGTCACGTGCGAGCCTCCTCGGGGCCAACAGGGTCACGCCGTCCGACGCCGGGGGCAGACCGGCGAGCATCGCCACGATCTCCTCCCAGGCCTCGACGTGCGCGGTGAGGTCCTCCCCGCGCGGGGTCCACGAGGCACGCAGCTCGAGCTGCGCCCCGTCGCCCTGCGCAGCGAGGTCGCCGTAGCCGCGGGAGATGATCTTGGTCGCCGTGCCCGACGCGTGGTCGTAGGTCGCACCGTGCGCGGCGAGTGCGTCCACCAGCCAGCTCCACGTCACGTCGGCGACGAACTCGTCGACGCCGATCTCGGGTTCGAGCGGTGCCTGGGCGAACGTCACGATCCGGAACGCCCCGCCCCAGCCCTCCGGCTCGTCGGGGTCGTGGAGCGCGATGAACCGGCCGGTGCCGAGGTCGGAGTCGATGCCGTGCGTCGCACCCGAGACGTCCGCCGCGAGGGCGATCGAGAAGGGCGCGATGCGCGACGGCGAGGGGATCTCGGTGACGGTCGTCTCGGCACGCGCGCCGCCGGACGCCACGAACGCACGGAGCCGGGCGAAGGCGTCGGGCTCTCGGGTTTCGGACACGAATGCAGACTAGGCTCCGGACCATGTCCCGATCAGCGCGACCCGCCGAGGACGTCGTCCAGGGGGCCGCTCGGTCGGCCGGTCTCGTCGCCGTGGGTGCGGGGGTCGCGGCGGCCGTCGTCGGCACCGCGGTGGTCGGCGGGTTCGTCGCCGGCATCGCCCGCATGGTCGTCACGCCGGACCGCAAGCGCACCGAGCGCGTCCCGATCCACGCCGTGGACACCGTCAGCCGGACCGTGACGCTCGAGCGCACCGCCGACACCGAACTGCAGGGCCGCTACAGCCTCTGGTTCGGCGGCGGCACGGGGCACATGCGTGTCGGCGAGGTCCTCGGCACGACAAACACGACCGTCACCCGCCGCATCATCGCGATCGACGCCGGTGACCCGACGGCCGCCCGTCGTGGGCGCTGGGGCGGCTGGTTCTACCTGACGCCCGGCGAGCTCGACGTCCCGGTCGAGGACGTCGACGTCCCGACCCCGAACGGTCCCGCGCCGGCCTGGGTGATCCGCGCCGACGACCCCGACGCGCCCTGGGCCGTCCTCGTGCACGGCCGTGGCGTGACCCGCGCCGAGACGATCCGCGCCGTGCCGGTCTTCCGGGCGGCGGGGTACTCCGTGGTGCTGGCGAGCTGGCGGAACGACGGCGTCGCCCCCCGCAGCGTCGACGGCCGGTACGGGCTCGGCAGCACCGAGTGGGAGGACATCGACGCGGTCCTCCGCTGGCTGTCCGGCCGCGGCGCGACGAGCGTGGTCCTGATGGGCTGGTCGATGGGCGGCGCGGTCGTGCTGCAGACGCTCGTGCGGTCGGCGTTCGCGGACCTCGTCGACGGCGTCGTGCTCGAGTCGCCGGTCGTCGACTGGCACGCGGTGCTCAAGGCGCAGAGCCAGCTGCTCCGCCTGCCGCGGCCGGTCCGGAAGGTCGCCGAGCGGCTCCTCCGCACGCCGGTCCTGCACCGCCTGACGGGCCTCGCGCAGCCGGTCGACCTGCGGCAGCTCGACATGGTCGCGCGTGCGGACGAACTGCACGTCCCGATCCTGCTCATGCACAGCGACGACGACGGGTTCGTGCCGTCGTCCGCGTCGCACGCCCTCGCCGAGGCGCGTCCGGACATCGTGCGGCTCGAGGTCCAGACCACCGCCCGGCACACGAAGCTCTGGAACCACGACGCCGACTGGTTCGACGCCCGGATCCTCGCGTGGCTGACCGAGGTGGTCCAGCGCGACGGCGCGGCCAGCGCGCGGTAGACGCATCCACGGACGGACGGGTCTAGGAGACCGCGGCCTGCGCCTGCACCTGCCGCTGCACCCGGCCGAGCATCCCGACCATGCCGCGGATCCGCAGCGGGCTGACCGCCTCGCTCAGCCCGATCGTCAGCGGGTAGTCCGCCGGCACGGCGAGCACCTGCTCGGCCGTCAGCCCGGACAGCCCCTGCGCGAGGATCGAGGCGAAGCCGCGCGTGGTCGGTGCCTCGCGCGGGGCAGTGGCGTGCATCCGGACGATGCCGGGTGCGTCGCCGTCCTCGCCCACGGTGACCGTGATGAAGACGGGGGACTGGCACTCCTCGACGCGTTCGAGCTCGTCCTCGTGTCCCTGCAGGCGCTCGGGCAGCGCCGGGAGCTCGTTCGAGAACTCGAGGAGCAACTGCAGGCGGTCCTGCTGGGAGAGTTCGAGGAAGTCGTCGCGGATCTCGGCGAGGGACTGGGGGAGTGTGTCGGTCATCGGTCGGCGATGGTACCCGGTTCGGTGCCGACGGCGATCGGGACGCGGACGGCGCTGCCCCACTCGGTCCACGAGCCGTCGTAGTTGCGGACGTTCTCGTAGCCGAGCAGGTGCTGCAGGACGAACCAGGTGTGGCTCGAGCGCTCACCGATCCGGCAGTAGGCGATGACCTCGTCGGCGTCGCCGATGCCGGCGCCGTCGCGGTAGATCGCGTCGAGCTCGTCGCGGCTCTTGAAGGTGCCGTCCGGCGCGGCGGCGGTGGCCCACGGGATGTTCACGGCCGTGGGGACGTGGCCGGCGCGGAGCGCGCCCTCTTCCGGGTAGTCCGGCGCCGTGGTGCGCTCGCCCGAGTACTCCGGCGCGCTGCGGACGTCGATCAGCGGCTTGCCGAGGTGGGCGAGCACGTCGTCCTTGTAGGCGCGGATCTCGGTGTCGACCCGGTCGACGACGGGGTACTCGGCCGGCGTCACGACGGTCTGGTCGGTCGTGAGCGCACGGTCCTCGGCGATCCACTTCGCCCGGCCGCCGTCGAGCAGGCGCACGTCCTCGTGGCCGAACAGCGAGAAGACCCAGAGCGCGTACGCGGCCCACCAGTTGTTCTTGTCGCCGTAGACCACCACGGTGGTCTCGCGGCCGATGCCCTTGCTGCCGAGCAGGCGGGCGAACGCCTCGCCGTCGATGTAGTCGCGGAGCACCGGGTCGTTGAGGTCGGTGTGCCAGTCGATCTTCACCGCACCGGGGACGTGCCCGGTCTCGTAGAGCAGGACGTCCTCGTCGGACTCGACCACGACCAGGTCGGGGGTGCCGGCGTCCAGCTGTTCCTGCAGCCACTCGGTGGAGACGAGCCGCTCCGGGTGGGCGTAGGCGGTGAACTTCTCGGACGGGTCGACCGGTGCGGTCATGGTGGGGTCCCTCCTGGGGGCTGGCGACGGATCGAGCGAGGCGACACCGGACTAGGATCGGTCGTCGGTGCCTGCTGGCAACGGTACGCGGACGTGCCGTTCGCCTCCTCCAACGTGACACCGCACGACATGCTTCCCGGAAGGCCACTCCTTGCCCGAACACCTCGTCGACCGCGACCCGCAGGTGACCCCGCAGCAGATGGCTGCGGCGCTCGTCCCGCCGCCCCAGTTCCGGGACGCGTCGTTCGCCTCGTACCGGCCGGACGCGGACTACCCGTCGCAGGCGTCGGTCCGGGACGCGGTGGAGGCGTTCGTGACGGCCGGCGGCGGCGGGGCAGCGCCGCGACGGGGACTGTTCGGGCGTCGTCGCGGGCCGTCGTCGGACACGACCGCGAAGTCCGGCGTCTACCTCGACGGCGGGTTCGGCGTCGGGAAGACCCACCTGCTCGCCGCGGCCTACCACGCCGCCACCGGCCGGAAGACGTTCGGCACCTTCATCGAGTACACCGCGCTCGTCGGCGCCCTCGGGTTCCAGGGGACCGTCGACCTGCTCCAGGGCACGGCACTGGTGTGCATCGACGAGTTCGAGCTCGACGACCCCGGTGACACGATGGTGATGACGCGGCTCATCAAGGAGCTGAGCGAGACCGGCACCCGTTTCGCCGCCACGTCGAACACGCCGCCGGGGGCCCTCGGCGAGGGACGCTTCGCGGCGCAGGACTTCCTGCGCGAGATCCAGGCGATGTCGGACCGGTTCGACACCATGCGCATCGACGGCCTCGACTTCCGCCGGCGCGCGGTGGACGAGTCGGCCGGGGTGGTCGCCGACGTCGCCGAGGCACTGCCGAGCGGGCACGTCACGCTCGACGACTTCCGCGCCGTGGTCGCGCACCTCGCGTCGGTCCACCCGTCGAAGTACGTCGCGATGGTCGACGACCTCGACGCCGTCGGCCTCACCGACGTCCAGCCGTTCACCGACCAGACCGACGCGCTCCGCTGGGTCGCGCTCGTCGACCGGCTGTACGACGCGCAGGTCCGGATCGTCGCGTCCGGCACCCCGCTCGACCGGGTGTACCCGGACACCATGCTCGACGGCGGCTACCGCAAGAAGTACCTGCGGGCGGCGAGCCGCGTCGTGGCGCTCACCCGCGCCGTCGACTGACGCGCCTGCCGGGCGCGACGGGCCGCTTTCCCGCCGAACCGCGCCTCCCGACCCGGATGCGCGACGGCTGTCGGACACCGTCCGGACGGACCGGGGGAACTCGTGGCCCCCGTCCAGGGGACTGATCGGGGGACGAAACACGACGTTTACACGGGGGGCGATCGCGTTACACCCACGAAACACTTCGTGCTCCAGCGTGAAACGTCGCCTCGCCAGACTCGGTGACACCCGACGCGGACCAAGAGCCGCTGGTGCAATCGAGAGGTGAACAATGCTTGATCAGGGCCAAACCGGCTTCCTGCTGATCATGGCGGCACTCGTGCTGTTCATGACACCGGGCCTGGCGTTCTTCTACGGCGGTCTGGTGAAGGCCAAGTCCGTCATCAGCATGATGATGATGTCCTTCGGGGCGATCGCCCTCGTGGCGGTGCTCTGGGTCCTGTACGGCTACGCGATCGCCTTCGCGAACACCGGTGACCACACGGCCGTCTCCGGCGTCGTCGGGTTCTTCAGCATCGACTGGAACCTGATCGGCCTCGGCCAGGCGTTCGAGCAGGCGCGGTCCAGCGCCGACGACGTCGCCTACCCGACGATGGCGTTCGTCGGCTTCCAGGCGACCTTCGCGATCATCACGGTCGCCCTCATCTCCGGTGCGATCGCCGACCGTGCCAAGTTCGGCGCGTGGATGGTCTTCGCCGGTGTCTGGGTCACGGTCGTCTACTTCCCGGTCGCCTCGTGGGTCTTCAACCTCACCTCGGGCTGGGCGCCGGTCTGGGGCGTCATCGACTTCGCCGGTGGCACCGCGGTGCACATCAACGCCGGTGCCGCGGGCCTCGCCCTGGCGCTCGTCCTCGGCAAGCGCGTCGGCTTCGCCAAGGGTGCGCACAAGCCGCACAACCCGCCCTTCGTCCTCCTCGGTGCCGCGATCCTGTGGTTCGGCTGGTTCGGCTTCAACGCCGGGTCCGAGGGTGCCGCCGACGGCATCGCTGCGATCGCCTGGGTCAACACCCTCGCCGCACCGGCCGCCGCGATCCTCGGCTGGCTGCTCGTGGAGAAGCTCAAGGACGGCAAGGCCACCTCGGTCGGTGCCGCATCGGGTGCCGTCACCGGTCTCGTCGCCATCACCCCGGCGTGCGCCGCGCTCACCCCGGGCTGGGGCATCCTGCTCGGCTTCCTCGCGGGCATCGTCTGCTGCTTCGCGATCGACTGGAAGTACCGCCTCGGCTTCGACGACTCGCTCGACGTGGTCGGCGTCCACCTGGTCGGCGGCATCTTCGGCACGCTGTACCTCGGCTTCTTCGCCAACGACACCGGTCTGATCTACTCGGGCTCGTTCGCGCAGCTCGGCAAGCAGGCCGCTGCCGCCGGTGCCGTCGGGGTCTACTCCTTCGTCCTCGCCTTCGTGATCGGCTGGATCATCGAGAAGACCATGGGCTTCCGCGTGAAGACCGAGGACGAGGTCGCCGGCATCGACACCGCGGTCCACGGCGAAGAGGGCTACGTCCTCTACGAGGAGCGCGACGAGACCCCGGTCTCCGTCCGGTAGCACCAGGCACACCCGCACGACGGGCCCCGCGCAGGCAGCAGCGCGGGGCCCGTTGTTGTGTGCGGGGTGGCGCGCGCGGGGCGGGGCGCGGGGGATGGGCGGGGGATGGGCGCGCGGGATGGGCGCGGGGGATGGGCTAGGGCGGATTCGGAACGACATGGTCGTTGTCGTACGACGTCGACGATGTCGTCGGGCCGCGTCCGCAACGGCTGGCGTGTGCAAGGAACGACAACCCCGATGTCGTACGACGTCGACGATGTCGTCAGGGCGCGTCCGCAACAGTTGGCGTGTGCAAGGAACGGCAACCCCGATGTCGTACGACGTCGACGATGTCGCTTCGCGTCGACGCACGGCGGGGCCGTACCGCCCGCCCAGGCCCGCGTCCGGCAGAGTGGGGGCATGACGACGACGTCGAACGTGCTGACCAACCTCCGCGCGGTCGGGGGCCCCGGGCTCCAGGACGGCCGCCGGCGCACGGTGTACCGGTCGAACACCGAGCCGGTCGCTCCCGAGGCCTACCCGACGGGCCTCGCCGCGGTGATCGACCTGCGCCGCGACGACGAGCGGGAGGCGGTCCCGCACCCGCTCGCCGCGACCCCCGTGTACCGGTCGGTGCCGCTCTTCGACCCGGCCTCGGCGATCGAGTCCGCCGCCGAGGCCGTCCAGCTCGAGGACCAGTACACCGACTGGCTCGACCGGCACCGGTCGGGCATCGCCGCCGCGCTCCGGACGATCGCCGCCACGGACGGCGACGTGCTCGTGTGCTGTGCCGCCGGCAAGGACCGCACGGGGATCGTGAGCGCGCTGCTCGCCCGGCACTGGGGCGCGGGGACGGACGTCGTCGGCGAGGACTACGCGGCCAGCGCTGCCGGCCTGGTCGACCGGTTCGCGGCAGAGCGTGCCGCGAGCACCGACCCCGAGGCAACGGCCATCGGCCACCGCTGCGTACCCGAGATCATGACGACGGTGATCGCGCGCCTCGAGGAGCGCTGGGGCTCGGTGGGCGGGTACCTCCGCGGCATCGGTCTGCGGGACGAGGAGATCGCCACGCTCTGACCGGTGGTTGCGCGCGCCACTCGGGTCCGGCTCTGGACGTGCGGATGACGGGAGGCGGGGGGGGGGGGGGGGCCCCCCCCCCGGGGGCGGGTCGGGGGCGGGGGGGGTGGGGGGGGGGGGGGGGGGGGCCGCCCCCCCACCGCGCCTCCCGTCAGGGGTCGCGTCAGCGACGTGGTGGTGTCAGTGCGTCACCAGGCGTAGTCCTCCGGCGAGGTCTTGTGCCCCGGGAAGATCTCGTCGAGCCGGTCGAGGGCACGCTGGTCGAGGCGGATGTCGACGGCGCGGACCGCGGACTCCCACTGCTCCATGGTGCGGGGACCGGTGATCGGCGCGGTGACACCGGGCTGGTGCAGCAGCCACGCGAGGGCGAGTTCACCCGGGGTGTGCCCGAGCTCCTTGGCGAAGGACTCGTAGGCGGTGAGCTGGTCGCGGTGGCCCTCGACGTACTCGGCACTGCGGCCGGAGAGTCGGCGGGAGCCGTTCTCGGTCTTCTCGATCACGCCGCCGAGCAGACCGCCCTGCAGCGGCGACCACGGGATGACGCCGAGGCCGTACTCGCGCGCCGCCGGCAGGACCTCGCGCTCGATGTCGCGCACCACGAGGTTGTAGATCGACTGCTCGCTGACGAGACCGAGGGTGTTGCGGCGCTGGGCGGCCTCCTGCGCCTGGGCGATGTGCCACCCGGCGAAGTTGGACGAGCCGACGTAGAGCACCTTGCCCTGCTGCACGGCGACGTCGATCGCCTGCCAGATCTCGTCCCACGGCGTCGCACGGTCGACGTGGTGGAACTGGTACAGGTCGATGTGGTCCGTCTGGAGGCGCTGCAGGCTCGCGTCGAGGGCCTGGCGGATGTTGTACGCGCTGAGCTTCCCGCCGTTCGGCCAGTCGATCATGTCGCCGTAGACCTTCGTCGCGAGGACGGTCTTGTCGCGACGGCCGCCGCCCTTGGCGAACCAGCGGCCGATGATCTCCTCGGTGGCGCCCTTGCCCACCGAGCCGCCGTAGCCGTTCGCGGTGTCGAAGAAGTTGACGCCGAGCTCGTGGGCCCGGTCCATGATGGCGTGCGAGTCGTCCTCGCTGGTCTCCGGGCCGAAGTTCATGGTCCCGAGCACCGCTCGTGAGACCGACAACCCTGTGCGGCCGAGGTGTGTGTAGTCCATGTCCCCGGTCTACGCGATCGACGGCGGGTGTGGCAGGCCCTGGGAGTACCGGCCTCCCGGCGGTCCCGTGCATGCCGCGGCGGGCATGCGGCCGTCGGTCGGGGGAGTAGCGTGCCGATCGTGAACACCCCAGCACTCCGTGGCAGCCGGATCCTCGGGTTCGGCCACCACCAGCCATCGCGCATCCTGACCAACGACGAGCTCTCGACGATGGTCGACACGAACGACGAGTGGATCCGCACCCGGACCGGGATCGAGACCCGGCACATCGCGGGCCCCTCGGACACCGTGACGTCCATGGCGATCGAGGCGGCGCGGAACGCCCTCGCGGACGCCGGTGTCGACCCCGCACGGGTCGGACTCGTCATCGTCGCCTCCACCACCCACCGCGACCGGGCGCCGTACACGGCCGGACGCGTCGCCGCGGCACTCGGTCTCTCGCCGGCCGTGGCGCCCATCGACATCAACACCGCGTGCAGCGGCTTCGAGTACGGCGTCGCGCTGGCCGACCAGGCGATCCGGGTCGGGTCGACCGACATCGCGGTCGTCGTCGGCTCCGAGGTGCTGTCCGGCATCGTCGACTGGACCGACCGCTCGACGTGCGTGCTCGTCGGCGACGGGGCCGGGGCGGCCGTGCTCGGCGTGTCCGACGAGGCGCAGATCGGTCCGGTCTCGTGGGGGAGCGTGCCGCACCTGCAGGAGGCGGTCCTGGTCTCCGGCGACCCCGAGCGCTTCACCCAGGAGGGTCGCTCGATCTACCGCTGGGCGATCACCGAGGCCGCCGACCACGCCCGGGCCGCGGTGGCCGCCGCGGGCCTGACGATGGACGACATCGGCGTGTTCGCGTTCCACCAGGCGAACCTGCGGATCATCGAGCCGCTCGTGCACGCCCTCGGCGGGGAGTCGAAGTTCGTCGTCCGGGACGTCGTCGAGTCCGGCAACACCTCGGCGGCGAGCGTGCCGCTCGGGCTGTCGAAGGCGTGGGCGCGGGGGGACCTCCCCGAGGGGGTGCCGGCGCTGCTGTTCGGGTTCGGCGGCGGGTTCGCGCACGCCGGGCAGGTCGTGACGACGCCGGTGCGCGGGCGCTGAGACGGGATGCGGCCGACGCGGGCGGAACGGTCGCTGCGGGACCGGTGACGGACGGGAGGCGCGGTGCCAGCGAGCACCGCGCCTCCCGTCATCGGTCCCTGCGGTTGGTCGCCGGTGCGGTCCGGCGGTCAGTCGCTGGCGCGGTCCGGGGTGTCGGCCCAGAGGTCCTCGCGGCCCTTCCTGCGGCCGATCGCCCGCCGCTCCTTCGGGGCCTTCGCCTGCTTGGGTTCCTTCGTCGGCTTCGGTTCCTTCGCCTGCTTGGGTTCCTTCGTCGGCTTCGGCTCGAGGACGATGGGGAAGTGCGCGGGGGGCACACCGAACCCGGTCCGCGAGGCCTGGATCACCTTGCGTCCGAGCGCGTGGTTGCCGAGCCCGCCGACCGCCGCACCGATGCCGAACGGGAGTGCCCGCCCGACGATCGTGGTGCCCTGCCGTGCAGCGAACCGCTTGATGAACTGGTCGCGGACCTGCCCGCCGATGCCGTTCACGACCTGCTTCGGGAGCGACGACGTCACCATCTCGCCCCAGAACGCCGTCCGCACCTGTCCACCGGCGATCTGTCCGGCGAGCTGGTTGATGAGCTGCGTCCCGGGAGCGCCGAGGATCATCGCCATGACGAGCATGCGTGCGCGTTCGGGGTCGTCGAGGGCGATCCCGTGCACCTCGGTCACGGACTGCGCGAAGAGCGCCGTGGTCTCGAGGAAGCCGACCGTCTCGACGCCGCTCAGCCCGAGTGCCGCCGCCATGCCGACGCCGGGGATCACCGCGCTCGCTCCGACGGCGGCGCCGCCCGTGGTCACCGCCGCGAGGTACTCCCGTTCGAGGATCTGGATGATCTCGGCAGGCGACGACCGGGGGTGCCGACGGCGCAGGGCACGCACGTGCGCCACCACGACGGGGCGCTGCACGCTGAGCACCCGGTCGAGCATCTTCACCCAGCCCGTGGGGGACTGCTGCTCGGGGGTGCGCGCGTTCGGGTCGTTGGGGGTGGAGGCCACAGGCGATGCCGGCAAGGGCACGATCGCCTGGTCCTTCTGCTCTCGGGCCATGGAGACGACGGTACGCCGGACGCATGGGAGGCTCGTCGGATGACCCCTGCACGACCACTGGACGACGCGCGCCTGGCTGCCGGCTTCCTGACGCCCGACGACGTCGCGGCCCTCGCGCCCGACGTGCTCGTCCTCGACCCCTCGTCGGTGCTCATCGGTCGAACCGGGGGTGGTCCTGTACCCCGGCACGGTCCTCGAGGGTCGTGGCACCGGAACCGTGGTCGTGCGGTCCGGCGCCCGCCTCGGACCGGGCCCGGTGACCGTGGTCGCCGACGGCGCGGACGTCGAGATCGGTCCCGCGGAGCTCGGCCCCGGCTCGGTCACCGTCGTGGCGACCGACGCCGCCGACGTGGTCATCGAGCCGGGAGCCCGGTTGTCCGGCGGCTGTCTCGTCGAGGGACCGGCGACGATCGGCGCCGGCGCGCAGGTGATCGGCACGGTCTCGGTCCGCGACGTCGTGCTCGGAGGCGGGGCCGACCGGCACCACCCCGACCCGGACCGACGCGGCGCCGTGGTCAAGGGTGCCGGCAGGATCCACGGTGTCCGTCTGGGTGCGGGCGACGTGGTCGTCGGGCGGACCGAGGTCTCCGGGGTCGAACGCCAGCGCGCCCACCACCCGGAAGCGCCCCGGCGCTGACCCGTGCGGCCTGGACGCACGCGACTCATCAGCACGGGATCCCCGCCCGCCGCAGCTTGGTCCGCACCCGCTCGGAATCCATCAGGTCCGCCCAGGTCAGCCGGACGACGGCGCGGACCTCGGGGAACGACCGCACGAAGTCCTCGCGCTGCTTCTCCTGCCAGTGGGCGTCGGCCGTCGTCCGCCCACCGAGCATCGTCGGGTCCTCGTACTTCCCCCGGCCGTCCACCTCGACGACCACGCCGTGCCCGGGGAACCAGAAGTCGACGACCGCGGTGCGTTCCCCTGGGCGTCGGAAGGCGTGCTGCTGCACGGGGTCGGGCACGCCGAGCTGCCGGAAGCGGACCCGGCAGACGGACTCGGCGGGCGACCCGGACAGCGCGGATCCCATCCCGATCGCCACCGCTGCCTTCGTCCGTCCCTTGCGGAGCGAGAGTGCCTCGCGCTCGAGCGCGATGGCGGTCGCGAGTCCGCGGCTGAGCACGTGGTCGACGACGGGCAGCGAGTGGAGCAGCGGTCGTGCCGCAGTCAGGTCCACTGCGGTCCGGGCCGCGTCGGTCGCGGCGATGTCGTCCGCCCGGTCGACCGTCCGCGGCGGTCGGTGCTCGGAGCCGTGTCGCACGAACCACGCCGTGACACGGGTGTTCGGGGACGTCGGATCGCACACGTGCACCTTCGGTGGCCACGGGCCTGTGAACGGGAGTCCGAGCACGGCACACGCGGACTCGTGCGACACCGCGTCGCTCGGTCGTGCGCGGTGGATCGAGGCCCGCACCAGGACGTGGTGCCGTTCCTCGGGGAGGAGATCGTCCAGTGCGCCCTGTTGCACGAGCACGCCAGGTCGGATCCGGATCAGCTGCCCGCGGAGGACAGCCCGTTCGAGGTGCCGCCGTTCGGCGCTCGGGAGCCCGGTCGTGCGGATGATCTCGATGTCGTCTGCTCTGCTCACCCCGCCAGGCTCGCGGTAGCGACGGTCACGTCGGTCACGGGATGACGGATCCGTGGAGAACCTCGTGCGTCGATCACCCTGTGGAGGACCGAGGGCGATTCGTACGTCTACATCGACCGACAAGACACCCGTGGTTCGTCAAGCGTGATGTCGCTTCATGCACGTGCATCTCATGCGTGCGCAGGTTGCGACGAAGCACGCGTCGATCGACCAACGCGGTGTCGAAACACGCGCGCAACCCGGCACGGCGCCCAGCGCTACGGCAGCGCGTCAGCGCCGGGCGAGCTCGGCGCGGAGCGGCAGGTCCTGGTCCTCGAGGATGAGCTGCGCCCCGACCGACGTCCGGGCGTTCACGACGATCGGCGCGAGCAGGTTCACCGTGGTGCCGCCGTCCTCGTCGCCACCGCCGGGGTTCGCGACGACGAGGAGCATCGCGTCCTCGGGCGCGGTCAGCCCGAGCCCGGTCGCCTGCTCGTCCGTGAGCTCCGGCGCGTACGACGGCAGGTGCACCGCGGCGTCGAGCACGAACAGGCGGGCGTCGTCGCCGACGAGCGTGAACAGCCCCTCGGCACCGTCCACCGGCGTCAGCACGAAAACGGGAGCGGGTGCGAGGCCGAACGGCGGGACGGCGAAGGTCAGGTCGATGCTCATCGGAGGTAGTCCATCAGGGTCGGCTGCAGGACCTTCGCGGTGACGGCGAGGGCTGCCTGGTAGTTGGTCTGCTGCACCTGCAGGTCGAGGACGGCCTTGGCGAGGTCCTTGTCCTCGATGCCGGCACGCCGGTTCTCGAGCGACACGGTCGCGCTCTTCAGCGAGTCCTGGGCGGTGAGGGCCGCGGCGTGCCGGACGCCGACGTCCGCCTGCACCCCGCGCACGGTGGCGAGCGCCGCGTCGACGTCGTTGATGCGGGGGTTCACGTTCACACCGTTCTGCAGGTCGCCGACGATCGAGTCGATCATCGCGAAGACGGAGGAGGAGCCGGAGCCGAACACCGCGGTGCCGGACGTGTCGACCCGCACGGTGCTGCCGTCGCCGATGCGTCGCGTGACGTCGGCCCCGGAGGAGGCCCACCCGGTCGCCGGGTCGTACACGGTCGACGCCGTGGACGAGCCGGCGAACACCGAGCGGGTGCCGTAGGTCGTGTTGGCACGCGCCTCGAGGTCGGACTTCAGCGACTGGAACTGCGTCACCAGTGCGTCGCGGTCGGTGTCGCTCATCGTGCCGCTGTTCGCCGCCTGCACGGTGAGGTCCCGCACGTTGTTGAGCACCGAGTAGACGCTGGACAGGGCGCTGTCGGTCGTGGCGAGCCAGCCGGCGGCGTCGTTCGCGTTGCGCGTGTACTGGGCTGCGGCGGCCTGTTCCTTGCGGACCTGCATGGACGACGCGGTCCCGACCGGGTCGTCCGACGGTCGCTGGATGTTCTTCAGCGTGGTGGCCTGCTCGGTGAGCTGGGCGACCTTCGCGGCACCGGCCTGCAGCCGGGCACTGGCCGAGGCCATCGACATCTGGGTGGTCACACGGGTGATCACGGTCAGCCCCTCCCGACGATTCCTGTGCGGTTGATGATGGTGTCGAGCATCTCGTCGACGGCGGTCAGGACCCGCGCGGCGCCCTGGTACGCGTGCTGGTAGCTCAGCAGGTTGACGTTCTCCTCGTCGAGGTCCACGCCGGCACTCGACTGCTGCTGGGTGCGCGCGTTCGTGAGCGCCAGACCCGTCAGCGTCGATTCCGACGCGGCCGACCGGGAGGCGCTGCCCACGCCCGCCACGAAGGTCGCCCAGGAGCGGTCCGCGCCGTCGGTCGCCGCGCCGAGTCGCGAGAGGGCGTCGGCGAACGAATCGTCGAGTTCCCCCGCCGCGTTCCGCGTCGCCAGACCGCTGGCGTCGGTCGGCACGACGGCGAGGCCCTGCGCCGCCGGGACACCGGCGGTGAGCGCGAAGAACGGTGCACCGGTCGTGCCGGTGGGCGTCGTGCCGGTGGCGTGCACGGCGTTGACGGCGGTCGCGAGCTTCGTCGCGACCTGGTCGTACGAGGCGGAGGCCTCGGCGAGTGCGCCGCCGGTGCCGTTCGCCGTCGCCGGGGCGAGGAGCGACAGGTTGCCGCCGATCGAGCCGCCGGACAGTGCGACCGCCCCGGCCGAGCCGGAGGTCCAGGTGAGGGTGACCGCGGCGCCGTCCGCCATGCGCTGGCCGCCGCCGAGTGCGACGGATCGGGCGTCGGTGCCCTGCACGATCGCGTTGCCGCCGATGAGGACGTCGACCGTGCCGTCGGTGTTCTGACGGACCGTGCCGCCGGCGAGCGAGGCGATCTGCTGGGTGAGCTGGTCGCGCTGGTCGAGCAGCTCGTTGGCGTTGCCGCCGGAGGCGAGGGCGGTCCGGATCCGGCCGTTCAGGTCGGCGACCTGCGACGCGGCGTCGTTGAGCTGCTGCACCTGGCCGTCGACCGTGCCGCGAACGGTCGTCCACTGCGCGTCGATCGCCTTCGAGCCGCTCGCGAGCGCACTCGCCACGGTCGTCGCCGCGCCGATCACGGCACTGGCGGCACCGGGGTCGTCCGGGTGGCTGGAGAGGTCGCCCCACGACGACCAGAAGGCGTCGAGCTTCGCCGAGAGGCCGTCGTCGCCGGGCTCGTGCAGTCCGTCCTCGAGCGCGCCGAGCGCGGTGGCGCGGGCGTCGGCGTAGGCGGACGACCCGGAGGCGACCCGCACCCCGGCGTCGAGCGTCAGGGACGCCAGGCGGGCGATGCCGTCGACGGACACGCCCTGGCCCGCGAGCGCTGCGGTCCCGCGCATGAAGCCGGTCTGGGCGGCGGGGATCGACGACTGCGAGACGCGCTGCCGGGTGTACCCGGCGGTGCCGGCGTTGGCGATGTTCTGCCCGGTGACGTCGATGCCGGCGCGGGCGGCGGCGAGGCCGGAGTACGCGGTGGCGAGGGATCCGAAGGTGCTGACCACGGTGCTACAGGGTCCCCTCGAAGAGTCGTGCGCCGTCCGACCCGGAGCCCGATGCCCCGGAGGCGTCGTAGGTGGCGGCTCCGGTGACGGACCCGGCGAGGGTCTCCTCGGTGGCCTGGGCGGCGGTGCGGAGGAACCGGTCGTTCTCGTCGCGGAGCGCCCCGATCTGGGTGGTGAGCTCGACCATCGCGGTGAGGTGCGCGGCGAGGATCTCTCCCCACGGCCCGTTCGGCGCGGCGGCGACGACCTCGCGGAGGGGTGCGTCAGCGGGGACGCCCCACTCCTCGGCGACCTCGGCGCTCGACGCGGCGCGCTCGAGACCGGTGCTGCGGAGGCGCTCGAGGACCTGCTCGACCTCACGGCTGGCGTGCGAGACCCAGCGGGAGCGCCCGGCGGCGAGGAGCAGCTGCTCCTCCTCGAGCTTGAAGGTGAGCAGCTCGAGCAGTTCGCGTTCGCGCCAGAGCACGGCGGACAGTTCGTTCACGCTCATCAGCTCCTCCCGGTGGGTGTGTCGGTCATCCTGCGGACACCGGGACCTATCGGGTCGCGGGTGCCGGGCGTAAGCACCGACCTGGTGACTGCGTGTGCCGGACACGAGCCGCGCCTCCTGGCAAGCACCCCATCGGGGGACAAGAACGGGCGTTCCCAGGCCGGGGTCCCCCCAAATGCCGACCGGGAAAACACCCTCTCACCCCCGCACTGGGGACGGTTGTGCACCCACTCAGGGCTTTGCCAGCCGATACATTCGAAGCGCACCGCGGGGGACACCCCGCACCGCGTCGCAGGGACGCGGGAGGTGCACCACCCGGAGGGACCCGGGTGGGTCTTCGGCGTACACACCGGCCATCCGAGGCCGGCGTGCGCCGCGCCCACGGACGGGTCACGCATGTCAGGCGACCAGGGGATCAGCATGGATCGGAACGACCGCAACGCGATGATCGTGGAGCACCTCCCGCTCGTGGGCTACATCGTCGCCGACGTCCGGGCGCGTGCCACGCACCTCGACCGCGACGACCTCGCCGCCGTCGGGTCGCTGGCCCTCGTCGCCGCGGCCGAGTCCTTCGACCCCGACCTCGGCGTCCCGTTCGGCGCCTACGCCCGCACCCGCATCACCGGTGCCATCGCGGACGACATGCGCTCCGCCGACTGGGCGTCGCGCGGCACCCGGAAGCGGATCCGCGAGACCCTCGCCACGCAGGAGGCGCTGTCGGCCCGGCTCGGCCGGAGCGTCGGTGTGCAGGAGATCGCGGACGCGATGGGCGTCGACCGCCAGACCGCCGCGGACGCGATGAGCGACGCGGCTCGGACCGTGTCGCCGATCGACGAGACCGTGCACGACACCCTCGCCGCCGACCTGCCGCTGCCGGGCGAGGACCTGCTCGAGGCCGAGAAGCGCCGCTACCTCCGCGCCGCCGTCGAGGCGCTGCCCGAGCGGATGCGCTTCGTCGTCGAGAACGTGTACTTCGGCGACCGGTCGGTCACCGAGGTCGCCGCCGAGCTCGGCATCACCCACTCCGCCGTGTCGCAGCAGCGCTCCGAGGCGATGCGCCTGCTCCGCGACGGACTCGCCGCGCACTACGGGGACGAGGGTGTCGTCGCGCCGCCGGCCTCGAAGACCACCGCCGCCCGGCGGAGCGCCTACCTGGCGCGGGTCGCCACGAACGCCGCAGCGGGGGTGGCGCGGGCGGTGCACGACGCCACGGCCGCCCCGGCCGCCCCCGTCGTCGCGGTCAGCTAGCCGTCGGCGAACTCGTCGTCCGACGAATTCCGCCGATTCCCTAACGGCTCCGGCCGACCGGCCGAGAGTCATCCATGTCAGCCCACGGACGGGCAGACGTACGACCCAGATTTCACGGAGGAAACCACCATGGGTATGTCCATCAACACCAACCTCTCGGCACTCAACACGTACCGGAACCTGAACTCGACGCAGAACGACCTGTCGAAGTCCCTCGAGAAGCTCTCGAGCGGCCTCCGCATCAACCGTGCTGCCGACGACGCGGCCGGTCTGTCGATCTCCGAGGGGCTGAAGTCCCAGGTCGGTGGCCTCACGGTCGCCGCCCGCAACGCGCAGGACGGCATCTCCGTCGTGCAGACCGCTGAAGGTGGCCTCACCGAGACCCACTCGATCCTCCAGCGCATGCGTGACCTGGCCGTGCAGGCCGGCAACGACTCGAACAACGCGGACTCCCGCACGGCGATCTCCACCGAGGTCACCGAGCTGTCCAAGGAGCTCACCCGCATCTCCCAGTCGACCAACTTCAACGGCATCAACCTGCTCGACGGCTCCGCCGGCACCGCAGGCGTCCTGAAGTTCCAGGTCGGCGCCAACGGCGACGCAGCGAGCCAGATCGACGTCGACCTGTCGGGCGCGAACGTCTCGACCGTGGCGACCGCCGTCACCGGTCTCGACTTCACGACCGCCACCGGCGCGCAGAGCGCGATCACCACGATCGACGCGCAGATCAAGAACGTGTCGACGGCACGTTCGAACATCGGTGCCATCCAGAACCGCTTCGACCACGCCATCAACGTGACGAACGTGGCCAAGGAGAACCTCACCGCTGCCGGTTCGCGCATCACGGACGTCGACATGGCGGAGGAGATGGTCAAGTACACGCGCGATAACATCCTCAGCCAGGCCGGCACGTCGATGCTCGCGCAGGCGAACCAGAGCACGCAGGGTGTGCTCTCGCTCCTGCGCTAGCAGTGCTGACGCCGTCGTCCGGGATCGTTCAGGTACCCCGGGCGGCGGCGTCGTCCGCACCCTTCCACCCCGTAGCGGCAGGAGCCATCGATGTCGTCCGTCTCATCGGCCAGCAGCCTCGCGATCGACGGCCTCGTCAGCGGCCTGAAGACCACCGACCTCATCAACTCCCTGATGAGCGTCGAGGGCGTCCCGCAGACGCTCCTCAAGAACAAGCTCACGTCCACGAACTCGTTCATCTCGTCACTGCAGACGATCAACGGGTTGGTGCAGACCCTCGCGACCAACGCGAAGGACGCGGCCAAGGCCACCTCGCTCGACCTGTTCACGGCGACGAGCTCCTCCGCCGGGGTCACCGCCGTCACCGGTGCGAACGCCGCCGCGGGGTCGCTCAGCTTCACCGTCGGGTCGACCGCGTCCGCCCAGGTGGGCGTGACCGCCGCGATGGCCACCTGGTCGTCGGCCGCCGAGCCGATCACACTCGTCGGGTCCGACGGCACGAAGACGACGGTCACGCCGGCGTCGGGCTCCCTCGACGACACCGTGTCCGCGATCAACAAGTCCGGTGCGGGCGTCACGGCGACCCGGGTCGCGGCCGGCACCGACACGGACGGCACGAAGCTCTACCGCCTGCAGCTCACCTCGTCGAAGTCCGGTGCAGCCGGCGCCTTCGAGGTGTACCGCGGCACCGCCGACGAGGTCACCGCCGGCACCGCGACGAACGTCCTCACGCAGACGGGTGCCGCCGTGGTCACGCAGGCGAAGGACGCCAGTGTGACCCTGTGGGCCGGCACCGCGGCGGCGCAGACGGTGACGAGCACGACGAACACGTTCACCGACCTCGTCCCCGGGGTCAGCGTCACCGTGACCCAGCCCACGACCGACCCGGTGACGCTGACGGTCGCGCAGGACACGACCAAGGCCCAGGCCGTCGCGTCCGGGCTCGTCGACGCGATGAACGCCGTCGCCGCCTACTACCGCTCGAACACCGCGGTCACGAGCACGACCAGTGCCACGACCGGCACCACCTCGACCACCGCGGGGGTGCTCTCCGGCGACGGCACCACCCGCGACGTCGTCCAGCGGCTCGCCAGCACCATGTCCGCGCCGGTCGGTGGGAAGTCACCGTCGTCGATCGGGATCTCGATCACGAAGGACGGCGACTTCACCTTCGACGCCGACGCCTTCCAGAAGGCCCTCGCGACCGATCCGGAGGGCACGCAGGCGATGCTGACCGGCGTCGCGGCGAACGTCGGCGCGGCGGCCACCTCGGCGTCCGACAAGTACGACGGGTCCATCACCACCGCGATCACGGGGCAACAGGCCGTCGCGAAGGACCTCAACACCCAGATCGACAGCTGGACCGACCGGCTCACCTCGCGTCGCGCAGCGCTGCAGACGATGTACGCGAGCCTCGAGACCAGCCTCAGCAAGCTCCAGTCCCAGTCGAGCTGGCTGGCGAGCCAGCTGGCGTCGACGACGAGCTGACAGGAACCCCATGAACGCCTTCGACCTCCAGTCCGCCGCCTTCCGGCAGGCGGCCCAGCCCCGCACCGTCACGGACCAGCGCCGTGCGCAGTACACGAACGAGGCCGTCCTGTCGGCGACGCCGGCGCAGCTCGTCACGATGCTCTACGACCGGCTGCTGCTCGACCTGCACCGCGCCGAGGCCGCACAGACGACCGCCGACTGGGAGGCCGCCCGCGAGCAGCTCCTGCACGCGCAGGCCATCGTCGGCGAGCTGTCATCGACGCTGAAGATCGACGTGTGGGACGGCGGCGAGGGACTGCTCGCGATCTACAACTACGCGTCGACGTCGCTCATCACCGCGAACGTGCACCGGGACGTCCAGGCCACCCGCGACTGCATCCGGATCCTCGAGCCGCTGCGGCAGTCGTGGCACGAGGCCGCCGCGGCGATCCCGGCAGCGACCGCGGTGCAGCAGCCGACCGGTGGAGCGCTCGGTGTCGCCTGACGCGGAACGCCGTGCCGCCTGGGAGGCCGTGCTCGACGCACTCGAAGCCGACCTGACGGCGGACGGCGACGTACGGTGGTCCGAGCCGACCGCGCTGGGACCGGTGCCGCGGGAGCTGGTGGGGCGTGCCTCCCGGCTGCTCGCCGCGCAGCGCGACCGGATCGCGACGCTCGAGGGGGACCGCCGGGCGACGCTCGACCACCTCGGTGCGCTCCGTGCGGTGGACGCGACGCGCGAGCCGCGGGGCTCGGTGTACCTCGACGCCTCGGCTTGAGGCCGCGGGGGGCGCCGGGCGCCGGGTCGGGGCCGTCCGACCCGGAACGACAACATCGACGTCGTACGACGTCGGCTGTGTCGTTCGGGCGCGCGTGCAAGTTCGGGCGTGTGCAACGGGTGACGTTGTCGGTGTCGTACGACGTCGGCTGTGTCGTTCGGGCGCGCGTGCAAGTTCCGGCGTGTGCAAGATGGCGCGGGCGCAACGGTCGACATGACCGACGTCGTACGACATCGGCGTTGTCGCTCGGAGGCGCGGGCAACAGTGCGCGCGTGCAACCGGCGACATGACCGACGTCGTACGACATCGGGGTTGTCGCTCGGAGGCGCGGGCAACAGTGCGCGTGCGCAACCGGCGACACGGTCGATGTCGTACGACATCGGCGTTGTCGTAACGAGTCGGCTCGCCCGCCCGCCCCCCACCCGCCCCCCGTTCGGGGCGACCCCTAACGCGCCCCACGGCCCGGCCGACAGCGCCCGGTGAGCACGGATCGCTCACCAGTTCGGCCACGGATCGGCCACCGCCATCGCGCGACGTCACCAGGGGGTGGCGCGCACACCGAGGGGACGGTCCACCGTGTTCGATTCCGTGACGAGCGTCGCACTGCAGAGTGCGCTCGACGGCCTGTCGATGCGGCAGAAGGTGATCGCGAACAACATCGCGAACATCAACACGCCGAACTACCACGCCGAGAAGGTCCAGTTCGAGGACGCCCTCGCGAAGTCGATCGTCGACGGGAACGGCGCCACCACGCCGACCGTCGCGCGGAGCCTCGAGCCGACCAACACGAACGGGAACAACGTCAACCTCGACGAGGAGACGCTCTCGAACATCGACACCGTGCTGCGGTACCAGTTCGCGACGCAGGCGATGAACTCCGAGCTCACCAGCATCCGTGCGGCGATGCGGACCACCTCGTGACCACGTTCGACGCGATCGGCATCGCGAGCACCGGCATGACCGTGCACCGCAAGTGGCTCGACGCCGTGTCCGACAACATCGCGAACGTCAACACCGTGAAGTCGATGGACGACACCGCCTTCCAGGCCCGCTACGTCGAGGTCCAGGAGGGCAACGGCGTCTCCGGCGCCTACGTCAAGGGCGCCGCGTTCGGCAGCGCCGCCGGCCGGGTGACCTACGACCCGGACAACCCGCTCGCGAACGCGGAGGGCTACGTCCGCATGCCGGACATCGACCTCGGCACGCAGATGGCGGACCTCATCATGGCCCAGCGGGGCTACCAGGCGAACGCCGCCGTGGTCGACCGCGCGAAGACCGCCTACGAGGCGGCCCTGCAGATCGGGAAGAACTGATGCCCATCGACGCCGTGAACGGTGTGACCACCAACGCGATGACGAACGCGATGACGAGCCTGAGCGGCACGTCCAGCGACGTCGGCACGAGCGCGACCAGCGGAGTCGCGGCCACCGGCGCGACGTCCGACGGCAGCGGGTTCGCCGCCAGCCTCGGCAACGCCGTCGACGGCCTGCAGCAGCTGCAGAGCGACTCGAAGACCCTCGCCCTGAAGGCCGTCACCGGCAACCTCGACGACATCCACGACGCGACGATCGCCGCCACCCGCGCCCAGGTCACGCTCGAGCTCGTCTCCGCCGTCCGGAACAAGGGCGTCGACGCCTTCAACGAGATCATGAGGATGCAGGCCTGATGCCCGTCGCCGTCAAGGACCTCTTCGGACGTCTCGCCGCCTACGTCAAGGGCTTCAGCGCCGCCCAGCGGACCATCGCGATCCTCGTCATCGCCGCGCTCGTGCTCGGCGGCATCGCGCTCGCGAGCTGGCTCGGCAAGGCGTCCTACGCGCCGCTGTTCACCGGCCTGGCGGCGGCCGACGCGGCGAGCGTCACCGACCAGCTCACCACCGACGGTGTGCCGTTCCAGCTCACCGACGGCGGCGCGACGATCCTCGTCCCGCAGGGCTCGGTGTACTCCGAGCGCCTCAAGGCCGCGTCGAACGGGCTGCCGGCGTCGAACGAGGGCGGCTACTCGCTGCTCGACAAGATGGGCGTGACGAGCTCCGAGTTCCAGCAGGACGTCACCTACAAGCGTGCGATGGAGGGCGAGCTCGCGAAGACCATCGGCGCGATGGACGGCGTCCAGACCGCGACGGTGCAGCTCGCGATCCCGGAGAAGACCGTGTTCGTGTCCGAGGAGAAGGACCCGACCGCGTCGGTGTTCATCGCCACGAAGAACGGCGCCGAGCTGTCCACCGACCAGGTCCAGGCGATCGTGCACCTCACGAGCGCCGCCGTCGAGGGCATGCAGCCGACCGACGTCTCGGTCGTCGACGCGAAGGGCCAGACGCTCTCCGCCGTCGGCACCGGCGCGACCGGCAGCGGGGCCGACCAGGCGGCCGACTACGACGCCGCGACGAGCAAGAAGATCCAGGACCTGCTCGACACGACCCTCGGCGCCGGGAACGCCAGCGTCGTGGTGTCCGCGACCATGAACCAGAACTCCGGCACGCGGACCTCGGAGTCGTACACGACGCCGACGACCGGCCCGGTGGCCCTGAACGAGTCGTCCTCGACCGAGCAGTACGGCTCGGGGTCAGGCGCGTCCTCGGGGGCGACGGGCGTGCTCGGTCCGGACAACATCGCGGTGCCGAACGGCACGGCGAGCTCCGGCACGGACGGGTACACGAACGAGTCGGCGACGAAGAACAACGCCGTCGACCACACCACCGAGACGACGCAGCTGCCGGCCGGCGGCCTCTCGCGGCAGACGATCTCGGTCGCCCTGAACTCGAAGGCGAACGCCGTGCAGAACGCGAACCTGCAGAGCATCAACGACCTCGTGGCCGCGGCCGCCGGCGTCGACCAGACCCGCGGCGACCAGGTCCGCGTGGCGATGATGGACTTCGACACCAGCGCCGCCGACAAGGCGACGAAGGCGCTCGAGGCCCAGCAGCAGGCCGACCAGCAGGAGGCCCTGTGGTCGTCGATCCGCACCGCCGGCATCGTCGTGGGGGCGCTCCTCGCCCTCGTCGCGATCATCGTCTTCCTCGCGCGCCGCAGCCGGAAGCAGGAGCGCGAGGCGGTCGACCTCGGCGAGCTCGACGCGTTCTCGGGTGAGACCTTCCAGCTCCCGCTCGCCGTGGACGGCGCGGACCGCAGCCCCCTGCAGGCCGGGGACGCCCCGACCGTCGCGCTCCCGACCATCCCGCACGACGACTCGCCCACCGAGGTCCTCACCACCGAGGAGATCAGCGCCGAACGGCGTCGACAGGACATCTCCGCCCTCGCCGAGCGGGACCCGAAGCGCACGGCCGAGCTCCTCCGCGGACTCCTCGACGACCGGGCACCGGTGTGAGCGCGCTCGTGCCGAGCGCCGGCGGGACCGGCGCGGGCGACCGTGCCCTGACCGGCGCGCAGAAGGTCGCGCTCATCCTCATGCAGATGGAGACCGAGCGCGCGGCCGAGGTGATGAAGCAGTTCACCGAGATCGAGGCCGAGGAGATCTCCGCCGAGATCGTCCGGATGCGCCGCGTCGAGGACACCGTCGTCGACCGCACCCTCACCGAGTTCCACCGGATGACGCTGAGCGGCCGCACGCAGAAGCGCGGCGGCAAGGAGACCGCCCTCGGGCTCCTCGAGGCGTCGTTCGGTGCCGAGCGCGCCGCCGGCGTCATGGACCGGCTCGCCTCGAACCTCGCGGGGCAGTCCTTCGACTTCCTCGACGACGCCGAGCCCGGGCAGGTCGTCACGCTCCTCGAGGGGGAGCTCCCGCAGACCATCGCCCTCGTCCTCGCCCACCTGAAGCCGGCGCAGGCCAGCGCCGTGCTCGCCGGGGTGGACGAGCGCGCCCGAACCGACGTCGCCCAGGCGTTCGCGACCATGGGGAGTGCGACCCCGGAGGCCGTCGGGATCGTCGCCGGCGTCCTCCGGCAGCGCGCCGGCGCCGTGGTGTCCCCGCGTGAGAGCGTCGAGGTCGTCGGCGGCATCGCCCCGCTCGTCGACATCATCAACCGCTCGGACGTCGCCACCGAGAAGGCCGTCCTCGACGGGCTCGAGGCGCGCGACCCGGAGCTCGCCGAGGACATCCGCTCCCGGATGCTCACCTTCGAGGACATCGTCAAGCTCGAGTCCCGCGACATCCAACAGGTGCTCCGCGGCATCGACTCGAAGCTCCTCGCGACCGCGATGAAGGGTGCCGCCGCGCCGGTCGTCGAGACGATCCGCGCGAACGTCTCCGAGCGCAACCGCGAGCTGCTCGACGACGAGCTGCAGGCCATGGGCCCCGTCCGGGTCTCGCAGGTCGAGGAGGCCCGCGCCGAGGTCGTGCGGTCCGTCCGCGAACTCGAGGCGCAGGGCGTCATCACGGTCCACCGCGCCGAGGAGGACGAGCTCGTTGACTGAGTCGATCGTCCAGCGCGTCGCGTTCCCGGTGATCGGGGACTCCGCCGCGAGCGCGCGCGCGTCGAGCGCCGACGTGCGCGGCCACGCTGCCGGGTACGCCGCCGGACTCCGGCAGGCGCAGGCCGAGACCGACGCGCTGCGCGCCCGGCTCGAGTCCGAGCACGCGGCCCGCGCCGCCTCGATGCAGGCCGACACCGCGCGCCGCATCGCGGTCCTCGACGCCGCGACGAACGCGATGCTGTCGCACGTCGCGCCGGTCCTCGACCAGGCCGAGCAGTCGGTCGCGGTCGCCGCCGTCGACCTGGCCGAAGCCGTCGTCGGGTACGCGATCCGCGCCTCCCGAACCGCGGACCCCGCCGGTGACGGACGGGAGGCGCGGGTCGTCCCCGGCGCGCAGGCGACCGTCGAGCGGGCGCTCGCGGCCGTCGACCGCACGGTCGCCGTGGCCGTCCGGCTGAGCGTCGCGGACGCCGCGCGCGTCGCCGACCTGGACCTGCCGGTCCCGGTCGTCGCCGACCCGTCGCTCGTCGACGGCGACGCCGTCGTCGACCTGCCGGAGGGGTTGCTCGACGCGCGGATCGCCACGGCGCTCGACCGCGCCCGCACGGCGCTGGGGGTGGCACCGTGACGGCGACGCTCCTGCGCCCCCGCGGGCTCGACGAGGCACTCCGGCAGGCCGCTCCGCAGCGCGTCGGGGTCGTCACGAGCGCCGTCGGCCTCGGCCTCACGATCGCCGGACTCGACGCGCACGTCGGTGAGGTCGTCTCGCTCGGCGTCGAGGGTGCACAGCAGACGCTCGTCGAGGTCGTCGCGACCGACTCCTCCGGCGTCCGCTGCATGCCGCTCGGACGCCTCACCGGTGTGACCGCCGGCACGCCCGCCCGGCCCACCGGTCGACCGGTGCTCGTGCCGACCGGCACGGCACTGTTCGGGCGCGTGCTCGACGGGCTCGGACGCCCGATCGACGACCGCGGTCCGCTCGTCGGGGTCGGCGGCGAGCCGGTCGCGTGGGTGCCGCTCGACCACGAGACGCCGAACGCGATGGCTCGCACGCGCATCGACACCCCGATGCAGCTCGGCGTCCGCGTGCTCGACACCCTCACCACGGTCGGGCGCGGGCAGCGCATGGGCCTGTTCGCGGGCTCCGGCGTCGGCAAGTCCTCGCTGCTGTCGATGATCGCCCGGGGGAGCGACGCCGCCGTCAACGTCATCGCGCTCGTCGGTGAGCGTGGACGCGAGGTCCGGGAGTTCCTCGAGGACGACCTCGGCCCCGAGGGCCTGGCCCGCTCGATCGTCGTCGTGTCCACCTCGGACGAGCCGGCGCTCATGCGGCTGCGGGCCGCGTTCGTCGCCACCCGCATCGCCGAGTCGTTCCGCGACGCCGGCCAGGACGTCGTGCTGATGATGGACTCGCTCACCCGCGTGGCGATGGCGCAGCGCGAGATCGGGCTGTCCGTGGGGGAGCCGCCGGCGACCCGGGGGTACCCGCCGTCGACGTTCTCGGTGCTCGCCGGGCTGCTCGAACGGGCCGGGACCGACCGGGTCGGCAGCGTCACGGGCCTCTACACGGTGCTCGTCGACGGCGACGACCACAACGAACCGATCGCCGACGCCGCCCGGAGCATCCTGGACGGGCACGTCGTGCTCGACCGGAAGCTCGCGATCACCGGCCACTTCCCGTCGGTCGACGCGCTCGGCTCGGTGTCCCGCGTGGCCTCGAAGGTGACCACGCCCGGACAGCGCGGCGCCGCGACGGCCCTCCGCACGGTGATGGCCGCCCGGAAGGCGGCGCAGGACCTCCTCGACGTCGGTGCGTACCAGCGCGGCACGAACCCGCTCGTCGACGCCGCCGTCGACCACCAGGACGCGATCGACGGCTTCCTGCGGCAGGGCATGGACGAGCGCGCCACCGCGTCCTCGTCGTGGCGCTTGCTCGACCAGCTGGTCGCCAACCTCGGCGTCGGAGGTCGTGCCTGATGGCCCGCCGCTTCCCGCTCGCCGGGCTCCTGCGCCTCCGGCACGCCGAACAGGACCGTGCCGCTGCGGCGCTCGCGACCGCGAACGAGCGGGTACGAGACGCCGCCGACGCCCGGATCGCCGCGCGCCGGAACCTCGCCGACACCGAGGGGACGCAGCACGTGCAGGACGCCGCGACCCTCAGCGCCGTCGCCGCGGCCCGTGCCGCCACCCGGGGGATGCTCGAGGAGCTCGACGCCGTGGTCCGGAACCGCCGCGCCGACGCCGACCGGGCGCAGGACGACTACACCGCCGCACGCCGCTCGGCCCTCGGGCTCGAGAAGCTCGAGGTCCAGCACGACCAGCAGCAGGTCGCCGACGAGCTCCGCACCGAACAGAACGCCCTCGACGAGATCGCGGCACGCAGCCGCACGGAAGGTGGTGCCCGATGAGCGTGGACGCCGTGCTCTCGCGGATCTCCGTGATCCGGACCCAGATCGATGCCCTGCGCACCGGGACGACCGCCACGGCGGCGACCTCGCAGACCGCGGGTGCCGACACCTCCAGCGCCTTCGCCGACGCGATGGCGACCGCGACCGGGACCGGGACGACCGGCACCGCGGCGACCGCGGCGACCGCGGCGTCGTCGACCGCTCCCGCGACGTCGGTCGACGCCGGCACGGGGACCATCGCGACGGGCAGCGGCGCGACCGGTGCCGACGTGGTGGCGGACGCGAAGAAGTACCTCGGGGTGCCGTACGTCTTCGGCGGCACCACGACGAGCGGCATGGACTGCTCGGGGCTCGTGCAGACGGTGTTCAAGGACCTCGGGGTGACCATGCCCCGTGTCGTGCCGGACCAGGCGAAGATGGGCGTCGAGGTGGGGTCGCTCAAGGACGCCCAGCCCGGCGACCTGATCGTCCCGAAGGGCGAGGGCCACGTCGTCATCTACGTCGGCGACGGCAAGGTGCTGCACGCGCCGCGACCGGGCAAGGACGTCCGGATCGTCGACAACTGGTACAAGGACTCGGACATCGCCACGATCCGACGCATCGTGCCCGCGCAGGCGTCCGCCACGATCGCGACGTCCGCGGCGTCGGGTGGGACGGACCTGCAGACGGCGGCGCTGCTCTCCCTGATGCAGTCCGGGAGCGCAGCATGAGCCTGACGATCAGCACGCAGCCGGCCGCCCCGGCACCCGCTCGCACCGGGTCGTCCCCACCGGCCCCGGCGTCCGCCGACTCGTTCGGCGCCGCGCTGGCCGCAGCCGGGTCCGGGACAGCCGGCACCGTCGCGGACGGCGACCGCCGCACGGCACCGTCCGACGCACGCCGTCCGGCACCGCACGGGACGGACCGGGACACGCGTCCCACGACCTCGCCGGCCGGACGACGACCGACGGGCGACACCCCGACCGACGACGCCGCGACCGGTCCGGTCTCGGGCGGGACGACCGGTGGTGCAGACGTGACGCCGACCGCCGACCCCGCTGCGACGGTGGCCGCACTCGTGGCGTCCGCCGCGGCGGCCCCGTCCGCCGGGGGGGCGGGGGGGGGGGGCCGCCCCCGCCGGCGCGGGGGGGGGGGGGGGGGGGCGGGGGGGGGGCGGGGGGGGGGGGGGGCCCGGCCCCCCCCCCCCCCCCGGGCGGGGGGGGGGGGGGCCCCCCCCCCCCGCCCCCCCCGGCCC
>NZ_JBFPFM010000027.1:0-47115 GCF_047977705.1 Curtobacterium sp. LFS084 | reverse complement strand
CGGCGGGGGGGCCGGATGGGGGCGGTGGCGGCCGCCGGGTCGTCGGCTACACCCCCGTCCGTCTGGGGGGGGCGGGCCCGGGCGCCCCCCCGCCTCCTGTCCGTCCGTGGTCCCGCGCGTCCGCCGCGCACGCCCGGTTTCGGCCTGAGCGACAGTTCACGCGCTCCGGAGCGCGTGAACTGTCGCGCAGCGCGAAACGCGCCGCGCTATGCGACAGCGACCTCCGGCTCCGGCTCCGGCTCGGCCGACCGCTGCTGCACGCGCTGCCCGACCACGGCGGACACGCCGTCCTGCCGCATCGAGACGCCGTAGAGCGCGTCCGCGATCTCCATCGTGCGCTTCTGGTGCGTGATCACGATGAGCTGCGACGACGCCCGGAGCCGCTCGAAGACGCTCAGGAGCCGCCCGAGGTTGGCGTCGTCGAGCGCCGCCTCGACCTCGTCCATGATGTAGAACGGCGACGGGCGGGCGGTGAAGATCGCCACGAGGAGCGCCACCGCCGCCAGCGACCGCTCGCCACCGGACAGCAGCGTCAACCGGTCGATCTTCTTGCCCGCGGGCTTCACCTGCACCTCGATGCCCGTGTGCAGCAGGTCGTCGGGGTTCGTCAGCGTGATCGACCCGGAGCCCCCGGGGAAGAGGATCGGGAAGATGACGTCGAACGCCTCCTTCGTGTCGTCGAACGCGGACTCGAAGATCGTCTGCATCTTCCGGTCGAGCTCGTCGATGATCGTCATGAGGTCGGTGCGGGTCTTCTGCAGGTCCTCGAGTTGCTCGGCCAGGAAGGCGTGCCGCTGCTCGAGCGCCTGGAACTCCTCGAGCGCGAGCGGGTTCACCTTGCCGAGCTGGCCGAGGTCGCGTTCGGCCGCCTTCAGCCGCCGCTCCTGCTCCGCGCGCACGTACGGCACGGTCTCGACGTCCGCGGGGTCGACGTCGTCGGTGGCGTCGAACTCGGGCAGTGCGGGGCCACCGGGCAGCGTCGACTCGGCGTCCACCAGTTCGGGCAGGTCCCCGTCGGCGTCGCCGTCGGTGGTCGGGTCGACGTCGGAGACGGGGTCGGCGCCGGTCGGCGAGTCGTCGGACGGGAGGCGCGGCTCAGCCCCGTCGGCCACGGTCGCGTCCGGCGCGGTGGCGTCCAAGGCCGCGGCAGCGGCCGCACGCTCGGCATCGCGGTGCTTCCGCGCGAGGACGCGGGGGTCGATCAGGACGTCCACCGGCACCGGCACGTGCGGGCCGTACTCGGCGACCAGCACGGCCTCGACCAGCCCCAGCTCGCTCTGCGCCCGGTCGAGCACGCCGGACACGTGCAACTTCTTCTCGTAGATCTCCATCTCGAGCGAGTGCACGCCGTCGGTGATCGACTGCAGGCGGTCGCGGAGTTCGCGCTCCTCGTTCCGGATCGTCTGCAGCTCGGTGTTCCGCTTCGACCGCTCGGACTCCTCGGTGGCGAGCTGGACGCGGGCCTCGGCGAGCGATCGGTCCACCGCGCCGAGCAGTCCGGGCAGGTCGGCCAGCACGTGCTCGGCGACCGCGATCTGCCCGCGACGGATGACGGCGAGCCGGGCCGCCTCGGCAGCCGCGGCACGCTCCGCCTCGAGCTGCCGCGCCAGCTGGTCGGCGCGGCTCCGCTCCGCGCGCACCCGCTCACGGACGGTCTCGACCTGGATGCGCTGCTCGATCTCGGCGGCGCGAGCGGCCTCGAGCGCGTCCTGCAGCGCGGGTCGCTCCGACGCGTCGGCGACGGGACGAGGGCGGTCGGCGAACTCCTGACGTGCGCGTTCCGTTTCGGCCAGGACCGCCTCGGCCGACGAGGTCGCGCCGTCCGTCTCGGCGAGGGCCGCGCGGAGTCGCTCGACCTCGGCCGCGGCGTTCTCCACTTTCGCACGGGTGGACGCGCTCATCCGGTCGTAGTCCGCCTTCGCCCGGGCGTGCGCGCGCGCGGCGGCGTCCGCCTCGTCGGCGACACGACGGGTCTCCTCGACGGCGGTGCGGGCGGCCCGGAGGCGCGTGGCCTGGTCCTCGGCGTCCCGCGCGATCGCGTCGCGGCGGGTGACGGCGTCGTCGCGCTCGGCGACGAGCTCGATGCGCGAGGTCACGCGCTCCCCGCCGCCGGTCACGCGGACCGCGCGCACGAGGTCACCGGAGCGCGTGACCACCGTGGCCTGCGGGGCGGCGGCGAGCACTGCCTCGAAGTCGACCGCGTCGGTGTCCGCGACGAGCGTGTCCCGCAGGATCGCGGCGATCGCCGGCGGCCCGTCGACGAGGTCGAGCGCGCGTCGGACACCGGCCGGCAGTCGCGTCGGCAGGTCCGACGGCAGGGCACCGGGGTCGGCGACCACCACGTCGATGCGGCCGATGTCCTCGGCGCGGGCGTGTGCCACGGCGTCGAGGGCGACGGTCCGGTCGTCGGCGAGCACGGCGTCGGCGAGGCCGTCGAGGGCGATCGCGATCGCCCCCTCGAACCCGGGGGTCACGGTCAGCCGGTCGGCGAGGCGACCGACGATGCCGTCGCGACCGGCGTCGATGAGCGCCTGCGATCCGTCGCGGACGTCGATCGACATGCCGAGGGCGGCGACACGGGCGTCGAGGGCGTCCCGTTCGCGTTCGAGGGCGTGCAGGCGGTCGCGGAGTTCGTCGCGCGCGGCCTGGGCCGCCTCATGCTGCTCGCGTGCGGCGTCGAGCGCCGTGGTCATCGCGTCCTCGTCGACGCCCTCGGAGGGGTCGGTCCCGAGTTCGGCGAGGGCGGCCGCGGCACGGTCCGCGCGGTCCCCGGCCTCGGCCAGGGCGCGCTCACGACGTTCCCGGTCGGCCACCGCGGACTGGCGCTTCGAGGTCGCGACGTCCACCGCCGAGGCGAGGCGCTGGGCCTCGAGGTCGTGCTGCGAGACGAGCGCAGCCTGGGCGGCGATCCGCTCGTCGAGGGCGTCGAGGGCCGCGCGGGCGGCCTGCACGCGCTGCGCCGCCAGGGCCGTGCCGCCCGTCATGTCGGTGGCCTGGGCCTCGAGCCGGTCGGCCTCGTCCCGCACGCCCTGCACCTGCTCCGGGGTGATCGTCGGCCCCTGCTGTGGAGCGTCCGCCTGCTGCGCGAGGAACATCAGCCGCTGGTTCGCCAGGCTCGACAGCCCGCGGAGCCGCTCCTGCACGCTCTCCAGCCGGTGCACGACGGTGCGGGCGCGGTCCACGTCGTCGCCGACCATGCTCTGCTCGACGTGCTGCTGACGGGCACGGGTCTGATCGAGACGCTCCTGCAGCACGATGCGCTCGGACTTGCGGCCGGCCTCGACCTCCTGGTGCTCGTGGAGCTCGCGGCGGAGGCGGACGACCTCGTCGGCGAGGATGCGGGCCTTGGCGTCACGGGCGACCGCGGCGACGGACTGGGCCTTGCGGGCGACCTCGGCCTGGCGACCGAGCGGCTTCAGCTGGCGGCGGATCTCCCCCGCGAGGTCGGACAGCCGCGTCAGGTTCGTCTGCATCGCGTCGAGCTTGCGGAGGGTCTTCTCCTTGCGGCGACGGTGCTTCAGGATGCCTGCGGCCTCCTCGATGAAGCCGCGGCGGTCCTCGGGGGTGGCGTGCAGGACCTTGTCGAGCTGGCCCTGGCCGACGATGACGTGCATCTCACGGCCGAGGCCGGTGTCGCTCAGGAGCTCCTGGACGTCGAGCAGGCGGCAGTTCTCGCCGTTGATCGCGTACTCGCTGCCCCCGTTGCGGAAGAGCGTGCGCGAGATCGTCACCTCGGAGTACTCGATGGGGAGCAACCCGTCGGCGTTGTCGATGGTCAGGAGCACCTGCGCGCGCCCGAGCGGCCCCCGCGTCGAGGTGCCGGCGAAGATGACGTCCTCCATCTTGCCGCCGCGGAGCGTCTTCGCGCCCTGCTCCCCCATCACCCAGGCGAGGGCGTCCACCACGTTGGACTTGCCCGAGCCGTTCGGCCCGACGATGCACGTCACGCCGGGCTCGAACGCGAACGTCGTCGGCTGCGCGAAGGACTTGAACCCCTTGATCGTCAGGCTCTTCAAGTACATGCGGTCTCCGGATGCTCTGGTTGGGCGTCAGGCTAACGCGTGCGCGGGCGTGGACGCGGTTGGCACACGGGGCAGATGTGGCTCGACCGGTTCATGAAGGCCTCGCGCACGATCGTCGTGCCGCACCGGGGACACGGCTTCCCCTGCTGTCCGTAGACGTTGAGTCGCTGCGAGAAGTACCCGGACTGCCCGTTCACGTTGACGTACTGCGCGTCGAAGCTCGTGCCGCCGTCCTCGAGCGCCCGGCCGAGCACGTGCCGGACCTCGGCCAGCAGACCACGGAGGTCGCCGCGCGTCAATCGCTCCGCCGGTCGGTCGTAGTGCAGCTTCGCGGCCCAGAGGGACTCGTCCGCGTAGATGTTGCCGATGCCGCTCACGACCCCCTGGTCGAGCAGGATCCGCTTGATGCCGCTCGACCGCTTCCGGGCCGCGGCGATGAAGCGGTCGTCGTCGAACGCGGGGTCGAGCGGGTCGCGGGCGATGTGCGAGACCTGCTTCGGGATGCTCCGGCGCCACACGGCGTCCGGATCGGTCTCGTCGACGTGCCCCGCTGACCCGGCGGGGGCGCCGTCGATCGTCGGGACCATCTCGTCGATCGCCATCGAGCCGAAGGTGCGCTGGTCGACGAACTCGAGCTCGACGGGCGGCTCCGGCGTGCCGTCGCGGCCGGTCGCCGCCGGCTGGACGTCGAGGAGGATGCGGCGGTGCTTCGCCGCCTCACGCCCACGGCCGAGCAGGATCTGGCCGCTCATGCCGAGGTGCGCCACGAGCGCCTCCGGCCGGTCGCCCTCGTGCTCGGGCCGCAGGGGCATCCAGAGGAACTTGCCACGGCGGACCGCGGCCGCGATGGTGCGACCGGTCAGCCGCTCGGCGAAGTCCTCGGCGGGGCCGTCGTGCCGGGTGAGCGCACGGTCGTCGACGACGTCCACGTGCAGGACCCGCGCGCCGCTGACGGCGGGTTCGAGGCCGGCGCGGACGACCTCGACCTCGGGGAGTTCGGGCACGCGGTCAGGCCGCCCGGCCGGAGAGCTGCGTCCACGCCTGGAGCGCTGCCGCCATCTCGGCGGTCTTCTTGCTCGACCCGGTGCCGGTGGAGACGTCCTCGCCCTGCAGCACGACCGTCGCGTGGAAGGTCTTGTCGTGGTCGGGACCGGCCTCGGTCACGCGGTACGACGGGTTGCCGAGCGACAGGCTCGACGCGAGTTCCTGCAGGCTGGTCTTCGGGTCCATCGCGGCGCCGAAGCGGTCCGGGTCGACGAGGAGCGGCTCGACGAGCCGGAGCACGAGCTCGGTCGCGGGGTCGGGGCCTGCGGAGAGGTAGGTCGCGCCGATCACGGCCTCGACGGTGTCGGCGAGGATCGACGACTTGTCGCGGCCGCCGGTCTGTTCCTCGCCCTTGCCGAGGCGCAGGTACGCGCCGAGCCCGATCATGCGGGCGATCTCGGCCAGGGCGACCGTCGACACCAGGCTCGCACGCCGCTTGGCGAGGTCACCTTCGTCGAGGTCGGGGAAGGACCGGTAGAGCTTCACGGTCACGGCCTGGCCGAGGATCGAGTCCCCGAGGAACTCGAGGCGCTCGTTGTGCCCGATGCCGCCGTGCTCGTACGCGTACGAGCGGTGCGTGAGGGCGAGCTGCAGGAGCTCGAGGTCGATGTCGGCCCCGAGGATCCCCTGCAGGCGAACGACGTCCGGCCCCACGGGGCGGGACCCCGTGGTGCCGGACGTCGCGGTCATGCGTGTGGTCCGATCAGACGTCGGCGACCTTGCGGCCCTTGTACTCCATGTACAGGGGCGTGCCGGCGGAGTCCTCGACGACCTTGGCACGGTGCGGGAGGCTGTAGGTGACCTTGCCGTTCTCGATCGTCTTCACGAGCTGGACCGGCGCGGCCTTCCACTGCGAACGACGGGCGTGCGTGTTGGCACGGGACTGCTTGCGCTTGGGAACGGCCATGGTGGTTCTCTTTCGGTTGGTCGGTGGTCAGTGGCGAGGGGCGGCGGTCAGTCGGCCTGGTCGGCGTCGGACCGCTCCTGACCCTCGGTGGTCTGGGGCGTGGTCGTGCTGGCTGTGTCCGGGGTCTCGCCGCCGCTCGTCGCGTCGCCGAGGGTGAGGCCACCGAGGGCGGCCCACCGCGGGTCCAGGACCTCGTGAGCGCGCTGCTCGCCGATGTCGGCCAGTCGCTCGCCCGTCACCGGGTCGAGTCCTGGGCAGTCCGGTCGGCAGACCGGCTGGAACGGCAGCGCCAGCACCACCGCATCTCGAACGACCTGTTCACAATCCACGTGGTCATCGTGAACGAAGAAGTCGAAATCCTCCGAGGCATCATACGCGAACAGCTCGGCGAAATCGACCTCGACGGGTTCGCTGATGTCGATGAGGCACCGTGAGCACTCGCCCTCGGCCTCGGCGCTGGCGTGCCCGGAGACCAGGACGCCCTCGTGCAGGCCCTCGAGCCGGAGGTCGATGCGCATCTCGGCGCCCTCGCGGACGGCGATGACACCGGCTCCCATCGCATCGGGCACCTCGATGTCGAGCGAGTGCTCGCGCATCTCACCCGGCCGGTGCGCGAGGTCGCGCACGCGCAGGGCGTAGGGGCTGTTCACGTGGGAAGACACGATCGACGAGCCTACAGCCCTCCGGCCTGCGAGTCGAGGCGGGGACGGGCGTGTCCCGAGCGGGTCAGCGCCCGGTGTGCGCGTGCAGGGCCGCCGCGACGACCGCCGGGACGTACGGTGCGACGTCACCACCGAGGGACGCCACCTGGCGGATGAGCGAGCTCGACACGTGCGCACGCGCGGCCTCCGGCAGCAGGAACACCGTCTCGACGTCGGCGAGGTGCCGGTTCATGATCGCCATCGGTGTCTCGTAGGCGACGTCCTCGCCGGAGCGGACGCCCTTGACGAGCACCTTCGCCCCGACCTGCCGGCAGTAGTCGACGAGCAACCCCGAGGTCCACTCCCCCACGCGCACGTTGTCGGACACGCCCGTCTCGACGAGCGATTCCTCGATGAGGCGGACGCGGTCGACGGCGTCGAACATCGCCGGTCGCTTGTCGGGGTTGTGCACGACGAGCACGTGCACCTCGTCGAAGAGCCCTGCAGCACGCCCGATCACGTCGAGGTGCCCGAGGGTCACGGGATCGAACGAACCGGGGACCACCGCGATCTGCGCCATGGCAGCGACGATACCCGGCGTTCAGTTCTTGCCGAGGAACGCGGCGTCGGACTCGTCCAGCCGTCGCGCCAGGGCGTCGCGGAGCGCCGGGTGGCCGTCGAGCTGCGGATCGGGTCCGAGGACGTGCTCGGCCTCTTCGCGCGCGTCCATGATGAGGTCCGCGTGCTCCACGACGCGCAGCAGGTTGAGCGACGACCGACCGCCGGACTGCCGTTCGCCGAGCACGTCCCCCTCGCGCCGGAGCTCGAGGTCGACGCGTGCGAGCTCGAAGCCGTCGTCGGAGGCGGACACGGCGTCGACGCGCTCCCGCGAGGTGGTCTCGGACTCCGCCGTCGTCACGAGCAGGCACACGCCGGCGTGCTGGCCGCGGCCGATGCGCCCGCGGAGCTGGTGGAGCTGCGAGACGCCGAAGCGGTCGGCGTCGAGCACGGCCATCATCGAGGCGTTCGGGACGTCGACCCCGACCTCGATCACGGTCGTCGCGACGAGCACGTCGACGGCTCCGGCCGCGAACGACGTCATCACGCGGTCCTTCTCGTCCGCCGACATGCGGCCGTGCAGCACCTCGATCCGGCGGTCGGCGAGCACCGGCATCGTCCGCATCCGCTCCGCCGTGGCGAGGACGGTGGCCGGCGCGTGCTTCGGCGTGTCGTCGTCGGGCTCGGGGTCGGGTCCGCCGTCGTCCTCGGCGTGGGCGTCGTCGATCGCCGGGCACACCACGAACGCCTGACGACCGTCGGCGAGTTCCTCGGCCATGCGGGTCCAGATGCGGGACTCCCAGCCGGGGTGCTCGGCGAGCGGGACCGTGAACGTCTCGACTCGGCCACGTCCGGAGGGCAGCCCGGTGATCGTCGAGACGTCGAGGTCGCCGAACACCGTCATCGCCACGGTGCGCGGGATCGGCGTGGCGGTGAGGACGAGCACGTGCGGTGGCGTCGCCCCCTTGGTGCGGAGGGCCTCGCGCTGCTCCACGCCGAACCGGTGCTGCTCGTCGACGACGACGAGCCCGAGCTCGGCGAAGTCGACCCGGTCGCCGAGGAGCGCGTGCGTGCCGACCACGAGTCGCGAGCTGCCGGACGCCGCCGCGAGCAGTGCCCGGCGCCGTTCGTCGGTCGACTGCGACCCCGTCAGGATCACCGGCCGGAACTCGGCGGCGAGGTCGGGGCCGAGGAACTTCACGATCGACCGGAGGTGCTGCGCCGCGAGGACCTCGGTCGGGGCGATCAGCGCGGACTGCCCACCGGACTCGGCGACCGTCAGCATCGCCCGGATCGCCACGAGGGTCTTGCCGGAGCCGACCTCGCCCTGCACCAGGCGGTGCATCGGCCAGTCGCCGGCGAGGTCGTGGGCGATCTCGGCACCCACCGACCGCTGGTCGTCGGTGAGCGTGAACGGCAGCGCCCGGTCGAAGCGTTCGAGGATCCCACCCGGTGCGGCGGACCGTGCCGTGGCCGCGGTCGCGCGGGCCGCGATCCGACGCTGCACCAGGGCCGTCTGCAGCACGAACGCCTCGCGGTAGCGGAGGGCGTCCTCGGCCCGCTTGAAGTCCGCGACCTTCTCGGGGCGGTGCAGCAGCTCGAGCGCTCGGCGGAACGGCACGAGGTCGAGCCGGTTCCGGACGCGCGCGGGGATCGGGTCGTCGACGTCCGGGAGCGTGTCGAGCACGATCGCCATCGACTTCGCGATCTGCCACGAGGTGAGCGTCGACGTCGCCGGGTAGATCGGGATCGGCTGGCGCGACCACCGGATGGCTTCTTCCGACTCGGGGTCGGCGGTCGCCCGGGGGTCGTCGCGGTCGAAGAGCTCGTAGTCGGGGTGGGCGAGCTGGCGGGCACCCCGGTAGTCGCCGACCTTGCCCGAGAAGATCCCGCGCGCGCCCGGCACGAGGTCCTTCGTGCGCCAGCCCTGGTTGAAGAACGTGAGCGTGAGGAGCCCCTTGCCGTCGCCGATCTTCGCTTCGAGGATCGAGCCGCGCCGAGCACGCATGGTGCGTTCCCGGACGTCGACGACCTCGGCCACGATCGTCACCGACTCGCCGATCGCGAGCGAGTCGAGCGCCGTCAGCGCGCCGCGTTCGGCGTAGCGCCGGGGCGCGTGCTCGAGGAACTCGCCGACGGTGCGGTACCCGAACGCCTTCTCGATCGCACCCGCGGTCCGGCCGCCGAGGACGTTCGCGAGCCGCGCGTCGAGCGGGGCGGGGCCGAGGTCCGGCACCGCGTCGTCGGTCGTCGTTCCGGTCGTCACCACACGTCAACGGTACCCGGCGGCACCGACGCGATCCGCGCCTCCCGGACCGCCTGTGGAGAACTCCTGGAGCGTCCGGCGGCCCGCTACGGTGGCAGCATGACCCGCATCATCGCCGGTGCCGCCGGCTCCACGACGCTCCGGGTGCCGAAGTCCGGCACCCGACCGACGAGCGACCGCGTGCGCGAGGCACTGTTCTCCTCGCTCGAGGCACGTGGGCTCGTCGACGACACGTCGGTCGCGGACCTGTACGCCGGCACGGGGGCCCTCGGGCTCGAGGCCGCGTCGCGCGGTGCGGTCGAGGTCGTGCTGGTCGACCGGGCGTCGGCGGCGGCCGAGGCCTGCCGGGCGAACGCGAAGGCCGTGCAGCGGCGGGTCCCGGACGTGCGGATCGACGTGCAGCCGCAGCCCGTCCTCGGGTACCTGCGCGGGACCGTCCGGACCTTCGACCTCGTGTTCATCGACCCGCCGTACGACGTCACCGAGCACGAGCTCGCCGAGGTGCTCGAGACGCTCGTGCCCCGGCTGACGGCAGCCGCGGTCGTGGTCGTCGAGCGGAGCAAGCGCTCCCCCGAGCCGACGTGGCCCGCGGGGCTCGAGGCCTTCAGCAAGCGCAGCTACGGCGAGACCGTCGCGTGGGAGGCCGTGGTGGCCGCCGCCTGACGCAGGTGCGGCCTCGGGGGTTCGCTGGTGGCGCGCCCGCTGTGGTGCGACTTCGTCGTCGTCGTACGACATCGGTGATGTCGCACGCCCGCGCTCGCAACAGTTGCACGCGCGCAGCGACGACGTCGTCGTCGTCGTACGACGTCGACGATGTCGCACGACCCGCAGCCCCGGACACACACGCCGGACGACGCGCGTGCCACGCCGCCGGTCAGCCGGCGGCGCCGTCCCAGTCGGCGTAGGGATCCCAGCCCGTCGTCGGCACGGGGACTCCCCCGCGCACCAGGTCGTCGTCGCCACGGTCGAGGACGACGCCGACACGACGGAACCCTCCGGGCAGCGGGACGTCGGGAGGGAACGTGGCGAGCAGCCCATGGTCCTCGCCGCCGTGCAGCGCCACCTCGTCGAGGACGGCCGTCCCCTCGGACCGGTCGGCGTCGAGCGAGAGGGTGACCCGGCTGGCCCGCGCGAGCCGCCCGGCGTCGATCGCGAGCCCGTCGGACAGGTCGAGCATCGCCGTCGCGCTACCGGCAGCAGCGGCCGGGCCGTCCGCGATCGGCGGGACCGGCCGCCGCTGTCGTCCGACGTCGGGGTCCGTGTCCGCACCGCTCGCCACGGCCGCACGGCGAGACGGCTCACCGTCGGCGTCGACGCCTTCGCGGAAGAGCCGCGTCAGCCCACGCGCCGCCGGCCCGAGCTCCCCCGAGACGGCCAGGACGTCGCCGGGGCGGGCTCCCGAGCGGACGACGGGCGCACGACCCCCGAGGTCCCCGAACGCCGTCACCGACACCGTGAACGTCGCCGACGTCGAGAGGTCGCCGCCCACGACGCCGCAGCCCGGCGCCAGGGCGTCCACGGCCAGCCGCACCCCGTCGGCGAACGACTCGAGCACCGCCACCGGGGTGTCCCGCGGCGCCGCGAGGGCGATCACCAGGCCGGTCGGCACCGCGCCCATCGCGGCCACGTCGGACAGGTTCGTCGCCGCGGCCTTCCACCCGACGTCCTCGGGCGACGACCACGCCCAGCGGAAGTCCGGACCGTGCACCATCATGTCCGTCGTCACCACGAACCGGCCGTCCGGCGCCGCGACGACCGCGCAGTCGTCCCCGGGACCGAGCAGCGGCGACCCGACCGGCAGTCGGCGCACGATGCGGTCGAGGACGACGAGTTCGCCGAGGTCCCCCACGGTCGGTCCGGCCCAGGCGTCGTACGTCGCGTCCACACGAGAACGGTAGCCTGGACGTCGATGGACACCGTGCGCCGCCCCCTCCGGAAGCTCGCGACCGCGGGCGTCGTGATCGCCGTCGCCGCCGGGCTGACCGGCTGCACGAACGCCGTCGCGATGTCCCCGGCCCCCTCCGCCGACGCCGCCGCGTGCGCCGCCGTCCAGGTCCGGCTGCCGGCGGCGGTCGACTCGAAGTTCGACCTGCGGAACACGAACGCCCAGTCGACCGCGGCGTGGGGCGATCCCGAGGTGGCGCTGTACCACTGCGGCGTGGCGGTGCCGACGGTGTCCGACCTGCCGTGCTTCTCGCTCGGCGACGTCGACTGGATCCGCGACGACCGCGGGAAGCAGATCGTCTACACGACCTTCGGTCGGTCCCCGGCGGTCCAGCTCGTCATCGACGCAACGAAGACCACGAACCAGGTCGTCCAGGACGTCACCGACGCGGTGTCGACCCTGCCGAAGGACGGGCACCGCTGCCTCGACCCGTCCGACGTCACCGGCTGAGCCGCGGGCACGTCACCGGCTGAACCGCGGGCGCGGCTCCGGCCGCACGCGGGTGCAGGCGCCTCAGCGGACCGCCGCGCGCCCCAGCTCGATGAGTTCGCGGACGAGCTCGCCGTAGGACACCCCGGACGCCGCCCAGCAGCGCGGGTACATGGACAGCGGCGTGAACCCCGGCATCGTGTTGACCTCGTTCACGACGAAGCCGTCGTCGGTGAGGAAGCAGTCGACCCGGGCGAGGCCGGCGCCGCCGATCGCCTCGAACGCACGGGCACCGATCGAGCGGATCTCGTCGGTCTCCGCCTCGGTCAGCGGGGCCGGGCAGAGCAGCGACTCGTCGCCGCCCAGGTACTTCGAGGCGAAGTCGTAGAAGCCGTCCTCGGCGACGACGATCTCGCCCGGCAGGCTCGTGCGCGGCACACCGTCACGGCCCTCGAGCACCGCGACCTCGACCTCACGGCCGATCACGCGGGGCTCGACGATGACCTTGGAGTCGTGCTCGAACGCCAGGTCCATCGCCGCGCCGAGCTCCTCGGGACCGTCCACGCGGGACACGCCCATGCTCGAACCCGCACGCGCGGGCTTCACGAACAGCGGCCACCCGTGCGCGGCGATCGTCTCGGCGACGTCGACCGGGTCGGCCGACCACTCGCGCCGGAGCACCGTCGTCCACGGCGCGACGCGGAGCCCGGCGTGCTCGAGGACCGCCTTGGCGACGTGCTTGTCCATGGCCAGGGCGCTGGCGAGCACCCCGTCCCCGACGTACGGCAGACCGGCGATCTCGAGGAGGCCCTGGACGGTGCCGTCCTCGCCGAACGGACCGTGCAGGATCGGGAACACGATGTCGACGGCGATCGTCGAGACCGATCCGTCCGGGTGCGACACCACGAGCTCGTTCGAAGCGGGCGAGGTCGGGAACGCCACGCGGGTGCCGTTGTCCGGGACCGTGGGGAGCGTGCCGTCCCGTAGCGCCCACTGCGCCGGGTCGTCGGACTGGAGCGTGAACGCGCCGTCCTTCGTGATGCCGATCGGGACGAGGTCGTACTCGGCCCGGTCGACGACGTCCATGATCCCGCCCGCGGTCACGCAGCTGATCTCGTGCTCGCTCGAACGGCCACCGAACAGCACGGCGACGGTGGTCGTGGACACGGGTGTCTCCTCGGCGATCGTGGGCATGGCAGTCCTCTTGGTGGTCGGGGCCGGACCGGTCACTCGCCCTGGGGCTCGTCGGTCTCGGTGAGGTGCGGCGCGATGTTGCGCGGATCGAGCCTACCGGCGAGGACCTCGGCGACCTGCCCCACGATGGGCATGTCGACGCCGTTGGCAGCGGCGAGCTCGAGGATCGGCGCGACCGACGCCAGCCCCTCCGCCGTCTGGTTCATCTGCCGGACGACCTCGTCGAAGCGGTACCCCTGACCGAGCAGCCGGCCGGCGGTGTTGTTCCGCGAGAGCGGCGACTGGCAGGTCGCGATGAGGTCGCCGAGGCCGGCGAGCCCGGACAGCGTCGACGGCTGCGCGCCGAGCGACACCGCGAAGTCGGTCATCTCGGCCAGACCCCGGGTGATGATGGACGCCTTGGTGTTCTCGCCGTAGCCGACACCGTCGACGATGCCGATCGCGACGGCGATGAGGTTCTTCAGCACCCCGCCGAACTCGGTGCCGATGACGTCGGTGTTGATGAACGACCGGAAGTACGGGTTCGTGGCGACGGCGGCCACCGCGCTCGCGGTCTCGGCCGACGACGACGACACGACGGCCGCGGTGGGCTGCCGCCGGGCGATCTCGAGCGCCAGGTTCGGGCCGCTCGCCACCGCGATGCGGTCGCGGTCGATGCCGAGGCCCTCGTGCAGGACCTCGCTCATGCGGAGTCCGGTGCCCTTCTCCACGCCCTTCATCAGGCTGACGACGGGGACGTCCGGCGCGAGCAGCTCGCGGATCGCGGCGAGGTTCGAGCGCAGGGACTGCGACGGCACCGACACGTACACCTGCGACGCGCCGTCGAGCACCTCGGCGAGGGACGTCGACGCGGTGAGGGTGCGGGGCAGGTTGATCCCGGGCAGGTAGTCCGAGTTCCGCTTGGTCTCGGTGATCTCCCGCGCGACCTCGGCCCGCCGCGCCCACACGACGGTCGACGCTCCGCCCTCGGCGAGGACCTTGGCGAACGTGGTCCCCCAGCTGCCGGCACCGATGACGGCGACGCGCGGCTTGTCGGTCGACTGCATGACCACGCGGATCGCGGCGGTGTCCACCGCTCCGGGGGCTGCGACCGCGGGGTCCGGGTGGTCGTCGTGCGGGCGGAGGCCCGGTCCGTGCTCACTCAAACCGGCCGGTCTCCTTCTGGTTGTTCGCCGCCGGGTCCCAGCGGGTCCCGGGCGCCTGCTGCCCGCGGATCTCCTCGAGCAGCGCGGTGATGTGCTGCATCAGGAGCTCGGTGGCCGCGACGAGCGTCTGCTGGTCGATCGGCCTGCCGCGGTACGGCGAGAGGTCGACGGGGTCGCCGACGATGACGTCCACGCGGGACGGCGGGATCAGCCGGAGCTTCTTGCCGTACCGCGCCATGATGTTCTGCGTGCCCCAGTGGGCCATCGGGATGAGCGGGACGTCGTTCTCGAGGGCGATCCGCACCGCACCGGTCTTGCCGCGCATCGGCCACAGGTCCGGGTCACGGGTGAGGGTGCCCTCGGGGTAGACGATGATCGCGCCGCCCTGCTCGATGAGCGATCGGCCGCCGCCGAGCGGGTCGCTCAGCCGGGTGCGCCCGGAGCGCTCGACGGGGATCTGGCCCATGCCGGACATGATCTTGCCGAAGATCGGGACCTTGAACAGCGACGCCTTCGCGAGGAAGCGCGGCGCCCGGCGGGACAGCCAGACCGCCGTGCCCACGACGAGCGGGTCGATGTTCGTGAAGTGGTTCGGTGCGAGCACGAACGCGCCCTCGGCCGGCAACCGGTTCGGACCGTGCCAGTGGTAGCGCGCCGAGAAGCGGAAGGTCGGGATGACCACGGTCGCGAGGATCCGGAAGGCCGTGTTCAGCTCGCCACGGCGCCACCGGCGCCCGGGGACGGGCATGCCGGTGGTGACCTGCGAGGCGGAGGCGCGCCGCGCCTCCTGGCCGTCACCAGCGGGAGTCGACACCGCGCCTACCCCGCGAAGTCGAAGTCGGCGCCGAGCTTGCGGAGCTTCGGGATGAAGTGCTCGTAGCCGCGGCTGATGATGCCGACGTTGGAGATCCGCGACTCGCCCTCGGCGGTCAGCGCCGCGATGAGGTGGCTGAAGCCGCCGCGCAGGTCCGGCACGCGGACGTCCGCCGCGTGCAGCGTCGTCGGGCCGGTGATGACCGCGGCCTGCTCGAACGGACGACGGGCGACCCGGCGGTCGTGCCCGGGGAGCCCCTCCTTGTGGACGACGATGTCGGCGCCCATCTCGTTCAGCGCGTCGGTGAAGCCGAAGCGGTTCTCGTACACGGTCTCGTGCACGATGCTCTGCCCGTCGGCCTGCGTCAGCGCCACGATGAGCGGCTGCTGCCAGTCGGTCATGAACCCGGGGTGCACGTCCGTCTCGACGACCACGGGGCGCAGGACCTCGCGCTCGCGGTAGAAGCGGATGCCGTCCTCCTGGATGTCGAACCCGCCGCCGACCTTGCGGAAGACGTTGAGGAACGTCATGAGCTCCTGCTGCTTCGCGCCCTCGACGAAGATGTCGCCGTTGGTCGCGAGCGCTGCGGACGCCCAGCTGGCGGCCTCGTTGCGGTCGTTGATCGCACGGTGGGTGTACCCGCGGAGCGACTCGACGCCCTCGATGAAGATCGTGCGGTTCGGCTCGACCGTGACGATCGCGCCCATCTTCTGCAGGATCGCGATGAGGTCCATGATCTCGGGCTCGATCGCGGCGTTGCGGAGTTCGGTGACGCCCGTGGCGAGGACCGACGAGAGCAGCACCTGCTCCGTCGCCCCGACGCTCGGGTACGGCAGCTCGATCTTCGCGCCCCGGAGACCGTCCGGCGCGGTCAGGTGGATGCCGTTGACCTGCTTGTCGACGACCGCACCCATGGCGCGGAGGGCGTCGAGGTGGAAGTCGATCGGGCGGTCGCCGATGCGGCAGCCGCCGAGGTCGGGGATGAACGCCTCGCCGAGCCGGTGCAGCAGCGGGCCGCAGAACAGGATCGGGATGCGGCTCGAGCCGGCATGGGCGTCGATCTCGGCGAAGTGCGCCGACTCGACGTTCGACGGGTCGAGGATGAGCTCGCCTCGTGCAGGATCGGTGATGCGCACGCCGTGCACCTCGAGCAGCCCGCGGACGACCTTGACGTCGGAGATGTCCGGGACGTCCTTGAGGATCGACGGGGTGTCACCGAGCAGCGACGCCACCATGGCCTTGGTCGCGAGGTTCTTCGCCCCACGGACCTCGATGCGTCCCACGAGCGGCTTGCCCCCGCGGATGACGATCTCGTCCGACTTGAGGCCCACGCGCGCCCCTGCGGCCGCTGCGTCCTGTACGAGAGAGTTCACTACTTCACCGGCAATGTCTTCGGCCGCCATCTGGAGCGGCGGGATTCGAACTCCGTGATCGAGGTCTCGTCACGGAGGGTGAGCCCGATGTCGTCGAGCCCTTCCATCAACCGCCAACGAGTGTAAGCGTCGATCTCGAACGGGACGTCCACCTCGCCGAGCGACACGCGCTGGGCCACCAGGTCGACGGTCGCCTCGATGCCGGGGGTCGCCTCGATCTCGGCCCAGAGCCGCTCGACTTCCGGTTCGGTCACGATCGCGGTGACGAGGCCCTGCTTGCCCGCGTTGCCCTTGAAGATGTCCGCGAACCGGGGCGAGATGACGACCCGGAACCCGAAGTCGCGGAGCGCCCAGACGGCGTGCTCGCGCGACGACCCGGTGCCGAAGTCCGGTCCGGCGACCAGCACCTTGGCGCCCTGGTACACGGGCTGGTTCAGCACGAACTCGGGGTCCTGACGCCAGCCGGAGAACAGGGCGTCCTCGAAGCCCGTCTTCGTCACCCGCTTGAGGTAGACGGCGGGGATGATCTGGTCGGTGTCGACGTTGGACCGCTCGAGCGGTGCCGCGATGCCGGTGACGGTCGAGATCTTGTCCATCAGTGTGCCCCTTCCAGGACGGCGTTCGACTCGGACGTCTCCAGGTCCCACGGACTGGAGAGCGTGCCGCGCACGGCGGTGGCCGCGGCGACGAGCGGCGACACGAGGTGGGTGCGACCGCCCTTGCCCTGGCGTCCCTCGAAGTTGCGGTTGGAGGTGCTCGCGCAGCGCTCCCCCGGCGCGAGCTGGTCGGGGTTCATGCCGAGGCACATCGAGCAGCCGGCGAACCGCCACTCGGCACCGAAGTCCGTGAACACCTTGTCGAGTCCCTCGGCCTCGGCCTCGAGCCGCACCCGGGCGGACCCCGGCACGACCATGACCCGCACGCCGTCGGCCTTCGTGCGGCCCTTGATGACCGACGCGAAGGCCCGCAGGTCCTCGATCCGGGAGTTCGTGCACGAGCCCATGAACACCGCGTCGACCGCGATCTCCTTCATCGGGGTGCCGGCGGCGATGTCCATGTACTCGAGGGCACGCTGCGCTGCGGCCTGGTCGTTGGGGTCGCTGTAGCTGGCCGGGTCCGGGACGCTCTCGGAGAGCGAGACGCCCTGACCGGGGTTCGTGCCCCAGGTGACGAAGGGCTCGAGGGCGTCGGCGTCGATGAACACCTCGGCGTCGAACACCGCGTCGTCGTCGGTCGACAGGGTGTCCCAGTACGCGACGGCGTCGTCCCAGTCCTGCCCCGTGGGCGCGTGGTCGCGGCCCTGCACGTAGTCGTACGTGGTCTGGTCGGGGGCGACCATGCCGGCACGGGCACCGGCCTCGATCGACATGTTGCAGATGGTCATGCGGCCCTCCATCGAGAGGGCACGGATCGCCGAGCCGCGGTACTCGAGCACGTAGCCCTGCCCGCCACCGGTGCCGATCTTCGCGATGACGGCGAGGATGATGTCCTTCGCCGTGACCCCGGGTCGGAGGGTGCCCTCGACCGTGATCGCCATGGTCTTGAAGGGCTTGAGCGGCAGGGTCTGGGTCGCGAGGACGTGCTCGACCTCGCTCGTGCCGATGCCGAAGGCCATCGCGCCGAAGGCCCCGTGGGTCGAGGTGTGCGAGTCGCCGCAGACGACGGTGATGCCCGGCATCGTCAGGCCGAGCTGCGGGCCGACCACGTGGACGATGCCCTGCTCCTTGTCGCCCAGCGAGTGCAGGCGGACGCCGAACTCCTCGCAGTTGCGGCGCAGCGTCTCGATCTGGGTCCGGCTGGTCGGGTCCGCGATGGGACGGTCGATCGCGAGCGTCGGGGTGTTGTGGTCCTCGGTCGCGATGGTCAGGTCGAGGCGGCGCACCGGCCGACCGGCCTGGCGCAGGCCGTCGAACGCCTGCGGGCTCGTGACCTCGTGCACGAGGTGGAGGTCGATGTAGAGGAGGTCGGGGTTGCCGTCCTCGCCCTTGACCACGACGTGGTCGTCCCACACCTTCTCGGCGAGCGTCTTTCCCATCGGGTGCGACCCTTCCTCGTTGTCGTCGACGAACCGCTGTCGCGGTTCGGTGCGGCGAGTCTAGCAGGTTGGTATACCAACGTGCTCCCGCGCCGACCGGCGGCCTGGAGGCGCGGGCCGACTCCGCGACACCCGTCGCGGTGGGAAGATGGTCACGACATGACGACCCCTGCGCACTCGACCCGGACCATCAACCTCGAGGGCGCGGCCCGCGCCGCGGTCGCCGGCGGCGCCCCGCTCGCACTGCTCATCGCCCTCGACATGCCCGGGTACGCCGCCTTCGCCATGTTCGCCGGCTTCACGGCGATCTTCGGCGCCACCGAGCCCTACCGGCAGCGCGCGGTCACCACCGGGGTCGCCGGTGGCATGCAGGCGCTGTGCATGACCGCGGGCATCGGGGTCGCCCTCGCCGGCGGGCAGCTCTGGATGCAGGCCGTGGGGCTGGTCCTCGTGCTCGTCGTCGCCGTCGGCACACTGAGCGTGCTCCGCACGATCCCGGCCCAGCCGATCTTCCCGGTGTTCGCGTTCCTCGTGTCGTCGCTCGTCCCGGTGCGCCCGGCGGACGTCCCCGTCATCGCGACGATCATCGTCTGCTCGGTCGTGTGGGCGTGGCTCGTGGCGATGTCCGGCTCGGTGCTCCGGCTGGTGCTCCACCCGCGGGCACCCCACCGGTTCCGGCCGCTGGCGGAGCGCAAGCACCGTTCGCTCGCGGTGCTCCGGACGCCCGCGCTGTGGGAGACCGTGGCCCTCAACGTGGTCGGAGCGCTCGTCGCCGGGGCCGTCGCCGAGACGATCCCGGGGCTCGGGCACCCGTACTGGGCGGTCATCGCGGTCGTGTCGACGCTCCCCGCGCTCCGGCAGCGGCACACGGTGTTCCGCGCCTTCCAGCGGTTCATCGGCACGATCGGCGGCACCCTGATCGCCGTCGGGATCCTGCTGCTGGAGCCGTCGGCGTGGTGGATCGTCGTGATCGCCGTCGTCGGCCAGTTCTTCGCCGAGATCTTCGTCGCCCGGCACTACGCCGTCTGCCTGCTCTTCCTCACACCGCTCGCCCTCGCCGTGTCGTGGCTGAGCCTGCCCGAGGCGCCGGAGCTCCTCGCGCTCGACCGCGTCGCGCAGACCACCCTCGGGGCGCTCGTCAGCGTCGCACTGCTGTTCGTGGGGCGTGGGATCGAGCGGCGGCGCGGTCGCGCGCTGGGCGCGACGAGCGCGATCCGCACCGTCTGACCCGCGCGCGCCCGCGCCCGCGCGCGGCGCGGCGCCCGCGCCCGCTCCCGGCGTACCTGGTCGAATCGGGCGTACCTGGTCGTTCCTTCCGACCAGGTACGCCCGGTTTCGCTTGCCACCGCGTGCGACATGGGAAGGAACGGGCGCTGACGACGGACGGGAGGCGCGTGGCGGCGCCGACCCGCGCCTCCCGTCCGTCCGTGGTCGCGACCACCGCGCCGTGCCTCCGCGAGGCGGACCACCGCGTCAGTCGCGCGGCTGGATGTTCCAGGCGTCGATGACCGGGCGGCCGTGCTCGTAGCCGAGGACGCTGACGGTGGCCGTCCCGAGCTTCAGCACGGCGCCGTCCTGGGGGGCGAGCCGGATCCACGCGGCGCCGAGGGCACGCAGGACGTGACCGTGCGCGACGATGACGGCGTCCTGCCCCTCGGCGAGCACCGGCCGGACCTGGTCGAGCACCCGCTCCACGCGCAACCGGACCTCGGCGGCGTTCTCGCCGGGGGTGTCACCCGCGGGGACCCCGTCGGCCCAGAGGTCCCACGGACCGTGCCGGAGCACCTTGATCTGCGGCGTGGTGAGTCCCTCGTAGGCGCCGTAGTCCCACTCGTAGAGGTCCTCGTCGAGCTCCGGGTCGAGCCCGATCAGGGCGGCCGTGTCTCGGGCGCGCTGCAGCGGGCTGGACAGCGCCAACGCGAACGTGCGGTCCGCCAGGTACCGGCCGGCGCGCTTCGCCTGCTCGATGCCGTTGTCGGTGAGCGGGATGTCGGTGCGGCCGGTGTGCTGCCCGCTCTTCGACCACTCCGTCTCTCCGTGACGGACGAGGACGAGTTCGCCGGGGCGTTCCGAGGTCATGTGTTCCTTCCGAGCCAGAGGCCGAGCGCGGCTGCGCCGACCGAGACGACGAGCATCCCGAGGCCGTTCAGGACGGCGAGCCGGGGCTTGCCGGATCGGAGGAGCTGTACGGTCTCGACGCTCGCCGTCGAGAACGTCGTGTACCCACCCATCATGCCCGTTCCGAGCACGGCGACCGACGCGAGCGGGATCGTCCCCGCCTGGCCGAGGCCGGTCAGGACCCCGAGGACGAGCGATCCGGTGACGTTGATGACGAGGGTGCCGAGCGGGAAGCCGGAGACGCGGGCCTTCACGGCGCCGTCGAGGACGAAGCGCAGCGCGGCACCGACGCCCCCGCCGACCGCGACGAGGAGCAGTTCGAGGGGGCTCACCGGTCGCCCCCGGTGGTGTCCGCGGACCGCGCTGGTGCGGCGGTCGCCCGGGGCCGGACGAGCGCCGCGACCCACAGGCCAGCGACGACCGCGACGAGCCCCGCCGCGACGCTGAGCAGCGCGTACCCGCTCCCGGCGCCCCAGCGTCCGGCGTCGAGCAGCTGCGCGGTGTCGTCCGCCAGCGTGCTGTAGGTCGTGAAGCCGCCGAGCACCCCGGTGCCGACGAACAGCCGGAGGGTCCGGCGTCGGCCGACGTCCGGCCCGCGGTGGGCGAGTGCCTCGAGCAGCAGCCCGAGGACGAAGGCCCCGGTGACGTTGATCGTGAGGACCGCCCAGCTGACGCCGTCGTGCGCCGGGAACGCCTCGGCGAGGACCGCGCGGACGCCGGTGCCGAGGGCGCCGCCGACCGCGACCGTGGCGAGGGCGGACCAGCGGGGGTGGACCGGTCGGTCCGGACGGGTGTCGGTCTCCTCGACCTCGACGTCCGGGTCGATCGGGATGTTGCCGGAGTCGGTCGGGCGTCGTCGGTGGTCGTCGGTCACGGTGCTCCTATCGCCGAGCACGCCGGATCGTCTCCGCGCGTGCGGTGTTCTCGGGATAGGGACCGTTGGCGGTTGACCGCGGTTGGGTCCGGCAGGCCCCACTGCCGGGTCTGACGACGGGATCAGACTAGCGCGTCGGCGCGGGGTGGTCCGCGACGGCCGCGATCCCCTCGATCTCGACGAGCTGGTCGTCGTAGCCGAGGACGGTCACCCCGAGCAGCGTGCTCGGCACGTCGTGGTCGCCCATCGCGGCGCGGACGACCTGCCACGCCGCCACGAGGTCCGCCTGCCGCGTCGAGGCGACGAGGACCCGGGTCTGCGCGAGGTCGGTGACGCCGGCCCCGGCCGCGGCGAGCGCGGTCGTGAGGTTCTCGACGCACTGCGCCGCCTGGGCGCGGACGTCGCCCACGCCCACCGTGCGGCCGTCGGCGTCGAGCGGGCAGGCTCCGGCGAGGAAGACGAGCCGGCTGCCCGCGGGGACGGACGCGGCGTCCGCGTACTCCGCGACGTCGCTGAGGGCACCGGACCGGATGAGTTGCACCACGCTGGTCATCGCCCCAGTGTGGCCGACCCGCCGATCGGCTGGCACCGTGGGCACCACCAGACCCGGCGCGGCGGCGATCCGGGGCGCTCGACGTCGTCCCGTGCCAGGACGGGCGTCCGGCACCGCAGGCACGGTCGGCCGGCGCGACCGACGACCCAGTGGCGGGTTCCGCGGCCCGGGCGCCCGGTGATGACCTGGTACGCGGACGGCACCGTCGCCGAGTGCACGAGCATCCGGCGGGCGAGGTCGAGCATCGCCGGCAGGTCGACCCGCTCCACCGGGGTGTCGGGGTGGACCCCGCGGAGGAAGCAGAGCTCCCCGACCCAGAGGTTGCCGAGCCCGGCGACGGTGCGTTGGTCGAGCAGTGCGGCGCGGATCGTCCGGCCCGGACGAGCGGCGAACCGGGCGACGGCGGCGTCCCGGTCGAAGTCCTCGTGCAGCAGGTCGGGTCCGAGCGGTCCGAGCACGCGTGCCTCGTCGGCGGTGGCGACGTGCTCGACGACGGGGAGTGCGATGCCCCACAGCGTTCGGCCGTCCTCGAACGCCATCCGCACCCGAGCCTCGGCCACGGCGTGCGCGGGGAGCCGTCGGCCCGGTGCGGTGAGCGTCCACGAGCCCGTCGTGCGCATGTGCGTGTGCAGCGTCGTCCGGTCGTCGAACCGCGTGAGCAGGTGCTTGCCGTGGGTCGCGTGGCCGACGACAGTGCGGCCGCCGAGCGCGCGACCGGCAGTGGGCCCGCCACGGAGTTCGCCGGACCGGATGAGCGCACCGTCGACCTGCCGCAGTCGCGCGGCGAGGCGGAACACCGAATCGCCTTCGGGCATGCGGCGACCGTACCGGGGGCGACTGACACCGGCGACGGAGCCCCGTGGACGACGAAACGCCCCCCGGCGGACCGGAGGGCGTTCGTGGTGGTGTGACCCCAGCGGGATTCGAACCCGCGTTACCGCCGTGAGAGGGCGACGTACTAGGCCGCTATACGATGGGGCCGTCACACATGGGAATCCCCCGCCCTGGAGCGGGGGTCATGGTCGTTGCCGGAGTCGGAGGCTAGCCACCTGTGGTGACCCCAGCGGGATTCGAACCCGCGTTACCGCCGTGAGAGGGCGACGTACTAGGCCGCTATACGATGGGGCCGTTCCGACAACTCGACAAGTATGGCACAAGCGGTCCGCCGTGCCAAAACGAGGCGTGTCGCCCGGGTGCGCCGCCATGCCGCGGCGGGCATGTGCGCTCAGATCGTGAACGATTCGCCCGGCTGCAGCACGACGAGTGAGCCGGACGGCTCCACCGCCTCGCGGAGGCGACCGGTGTGCATGTCGAGGCCGACGTCGGACAGGGTCGCCTCGTGCACGGGGTAGGCCCGCCGGGGTGCGACCGCGAGCACGTAGTCCATCATCTCGGCGACCTTGAGCCACGGGGCACCGACGGGCGCGGCGAGGACCTCGACCGGCACGTCGGGGACGGTGTACGAGTCACCGGGGTGGAACAGCCGGCCGTTCACGAGGACACCGGTGTTGTCGACGACCGGGACGCTCGAGTGGATCACGTTGTGCCGCGTGCCGTGGAAGGTGAGGTCGAACGGGCCGACGGTGCGCCGGTCCCCGGCCGTGACGACGTCGACCGCGACGACCCCGTCGAGGGCACGCGCGACCCCGGCGGGGCCGATGACGACGGCTCCGGGACTGCCGTCGAGGATGCGCCGGACCTGGTCGGGCGTGACGTGGTCGGGGTGCTCGTGGGTGACGACCACGGCGACGACCCCGGTGACGTCGACCGGGCGGGTGAAGCCACCCGGGTCGAGGACGAGGCGTGCGGTGCCCTCGGTGACGACCTGGCAGGCGTGCTCGAGCTTGGTGACCTCCATGCCGGCGACCCTACGCGGCCGGTGGGTCCTGGAGCCGAACCGGCCCGGTCGTCGACCGCACCACGAGGTGTGCCGGGGACGCCGACAGCGGGCCCGCGACGCCGCCGTCGACCTCCTCCAGCACCGCCCGGGCTGCGACGCGCCCCTGCGCCACCGGGTCCTGGGCGATCGTGGTCAGACCGGCGACCTCGCCGTACTCGTGGCCGTCGATGCCCATCACGGAGACGTCGCCGGGCACCTCGAGGCCGGCTCGACGTGCGGCGAGGACCACCCCGAGCGCCATCTCGTCGGACGCGCAGAAGACCGCGGTCGGGATCGCCGCACCGCGGGTCCGGTCGAAGAGCGCCGCCCCGGCGTCGGCTCCCCCGGCGAAGGAGAACCGGCCGTCGAGGATCCAGTCCTCGCGGACGGCGATCCCCCGTGCAGCCAGCGCGTCCACGAAGCCGTCCCGCCGCAGCCACGGCACCGCGACGTTCATCCCGGCCTCGTCCTGCCCGCCGACGTACGCCACGTCCCGGTGGCCGAGGCCGCACAGGTGATCGACGGCGACGGCGGCGACGACGACGTCGTCCACGCCGACGTTCCGGAGCCCGGGCGCCGGCCCGCCGATCACGATCATCGGGTGGCGTGTGAGCTCGAGCTCGGCGCGCTCGGTCTCGTCGAGCACGAGCGAGAGCAGCACGAGCCCGTCGACGCGGTGCCGGAGCATCGAACGGCGGAACGCCCGGTCCCGGTCACCACCAGGACCGCCGAGGTTGTACAGCACCAGGTCGTAGCCGGCCCGCCGCAGCTCGGCGTCGACCCCGCCGAGGGCCTTGACGTAGAACCACCGGTCGATCACGGGGACGACGACGCCGATCGCCCGCTGACGTCCGGTGGCGAGACCGGCCGCCGCCGAGCTCGGGACGTACCCGAGCTCGTCGGCGACCCGTCGCACCTCGTCGATCGTGGTGTCCGCGACCGTCGACATCCCCCGCAGTGCGCGGGAGACCGTGGACTTCGACAGGCCCGTGACGGTCGCGATCTCCTGGATGCCCATGGACCGGCCCGGGAGGCCCGTCACCGGTCCGACGGCCGCCGCACGTCGGCGACGGGGCCGGCCTGCGCTCGCGCGGACGTCGGCGCACGGTCCGCCCCGTGGAACGCGTCCGCGTCCCGGCGCGTCCGGACGGCCCGGCGACCCGCGGGTGCGAGCTCGTCCCACCCGACGTGCCGGTGGACGCGTCCGTCCGGGCTGGAGGACGTCCGACGGACCGGGACCGCCGGTGCCGCGGGGGCCCCGCCGATGCCGTCGGTCGACGCCGTGCGGCGGAGCACCGACACCCGCCACCGGTCGAGGGCGACCACGCCGAGGACCGAGGCGAGGAGGGTGAGCGCCCAGCCGAGGGCCGGCCGGCCGGTGACCTCCGAGAACACCGTGACGCCGAGGAACAGGACCCCGAACATCCCGACGAAGCCGATGGCCTCCTCGATCCGGGCCGTGGGCCGGGTGGGACCGCGCTGCGCCATGACCGTCAGCCCTTCACGCCGCCGGCGGTGAGGCCGGCCACGATGCGCCGCTGGAACACGAGCACGAGGATCACGAGCGGGATCGTCACGATCGTGCCCGCCGCCATCACCGCGGTGTACGGCTCCTGGTGCGGCTGCGACCCGGCGAACGACGCGATGGCGACGGTGACCGGCTGGGTGGCGTCGCTCGAGAGCTGCGACGAGATGAGGTACTCGTTCCACGACGAGATGAACGCCAGGATCGCGGTCGTGAACACGGCGGGCGCGGCCAGCGGCATGATGATCCGCCGGAACGCCTGGATGCGCGTGCACCCGTCGATGCGTGCCGCCTCCTCGAGGTCCCACGGCATCTCGCGGAAGAACGACGCGAGCGTGTAGACCGTCAGCGGCAGCACGAACGAGATGCTCGGCAGGATGAGCGCCTGGTACGACCCCATCCACCCGATGTCCGTGAAGAGCTGGAACAGCGGGGAGATGAGCGCGACGCCGGGGAACATCGACGCGGCGAGGATCGCGCCGGCGATGACCGACTTGCCCTTGAACTCGAGGCGGGCCAGGGCGTACGCGGCGCTCGTGCCGACGAGCAGCGCGATGATCGTGACGACCGCTCCGATGAACACACTGTTGAGCAGTGCGCGTCCCAGGTGGTTGCCCAGGGCGGTCGAGAACGCCGTCGCGTAGTTGTCCAGCGTGACGTGCGTGAACCACGGGGTCGGATCGAACGTGAACCCGACGTCGCGGAAGCTCGTCACGACCATCCAGTAGAACGGCAACAGGCACCAGACGGCGATGACGGTCGCCTGGATCCCGGTGCGCAGCTTCCGCCCGGTGTGTCGTTGCACGCGCACCTCGGTGCGGTCGACCTCGCGCTCGCGGGACCGGGTTGCGGATCGGGGTCGGTCGGCTGCGAGGCTCATCGGAGTTCACCCTTCTGCTGTGCTGCCTGGGTCTGGACGACGTTCGCGCCGAGGAACCGGACGAAGACGAACGCGACGATGAAGACGACCAGGAAGGTGATGGTGGACAGGGCCGACGCGGAGTTGAAGCCCTGCCGGATCTGGTCGACGACGAGCACCGAGAGCGACACGGTCGCGTTGCCGGAGCCGCCGCCGCCGCCGGTCATGATGGCGATCAGGTCGTAGATGCGGAGGGCATCGAGGACACGGAAGAGCACCGCGACCATCAGCGCCGGCTTCACGAGCGGGATGGTGATGTTCCAGAACCGCTGCATCGTCGACGCGCCATCCATCTTCGCGGCCTCGTAGACCTCGTCCGGGATCAGCTGGAGCCCCGCGAGGATGAGCAGCGCCATGAAGGGGGTCGTCTTCCACGTGTCGGCGATGATGATCGCCCACCGGGAAGCCCACTCGCCGGAGAACCAGAGGACCTGGTGCCCGATCACGTGGTTGAGGACACCGTTCGCGTCGAAGATGAAGTACCAGAGCTTCGCGGTGACGGCGGTCGGGATCGCCCACGGCACGAGGATGGCCGCGCGGACGAAGGCGCGACCCTTGAAGTCGCGGTTCATGATGATCGCCATCCACACGCCGATCACCGTCTCGAGGGCGACGGTGACGACCGTGAAGAAGAACGTGTTGCCCATCGCGGTCCAGAACTGCGAACCGAGGTTGCCGGGCGGGCAGGCGGTGTTGCCGCACTGCTGGCCGAGCCAGTGCACGTAGTTGGTGACGCCGGCGAAGCCGCCCTGCACGAACAGGCCGGTCGCCTTGTCGAGTCCGGCGTCGAGCTGGAACGACTGGATGACCGCGCTGACGACGGGGTAGCCGATGACGACGGCGAGGAGCACGATCGTCGGACCGATGAGGTACACGGCCCATCGGCCGTGCTCGGCGTTGAGTCCGCCCTTGCGCCGCTTGTGCGGCTCCATGCCCGTCGGGTTGGGGATGGCGGCGGGGATCTCGGTTGCTGCTGACACGTGACGGCCTCCTTGCCGGGTGTCGGGACGCAGGATGAGGAGGACGGGAGGCGCGGGGCGGGGTCGACCCGCGCCTCCCGTCCGGTGCGGCGTGCGCCGCGGTGGACCGGCTAGTTGCCGTTGCCGCTGGTCGCCGTCTTCAGGGCGTCCTGCATGTCCTTCAGGGCTTCGTCGACGCTCTTGGAGCCCTTGAGGGCGGCGTAGGTGTTGTCCTGGATCGCCTTGGTCACGGCCGGGTAGAACGGCGTGACCGGGCGCGGCTCGGCCGACTCGATCGACTTGAGCAGCGTCGGCAGGTACGGCAGCTTGCTGGTGAGCTCGGAGTCCGTGTAGAGGTCACCGACGACCGGGGCGAGCGAGCCCTGGGTCGCGAAGAACTTCTGCGTCTCGTTCGACTCGAGGAACTCCAGGAAGTCGTGCGCGGTCGCCTTGTGCTTCGAGTACACGCTGATCGCGGCGTTGTGCCCGCCGAGCGTCGAGGCGCCGGTGCCGTCCTTGCCGGGGATCGGCGCGATGCCGAAGGTGTCCTTGACCTTCGACGAACCGTCGGTCTTGGCGAGGTTGTACACGTACGGCCAGTTGCGCAGGAAGAGCAGCTTGCCGGACTCGAACGCGGTGCGGCCCTGCTCCTCCTGGTAGGTGATCGCCTCGGCCGGGATGTTCCCGTCCTTGAACGCGTCGACCAGGTTCTGCAGACCGGCCTTGGCGTCCGACGAGTCGACGTCGGGCGAGCCACTCTTGCCCAGGACCGAGCCGCCGGAGCCGTTGATCGCCTCGGAGGCGTTGACCGTGAGCCCCTCGTACTTCGCGAACTGGCCGGCGTAGCAGCCGATGCCGGCCTGCTTGGCGATGTCGCAGTCCTTCATCATGTCCGCCCACGTGGTCGGGGGCGTCTTGACGAGGTCCTTGCGGTAGTAGAGCAGCGCGCCGTCGGAGGTCTGCGGTGCCGCGTACAGCGTGTCGTTGTACGTCGCCGTCTTCACGGTGGCCGGCAGGAGCTTCGACGTGTCGATCTTCATGCTGCCGGTGAGCGGCGTGAGCCAGCCCTTCGCAGCGAACTCGGCGGTCCAGACGACGTCGACGTCGACGACGTCGTAGTTGGCGTCCTTCGCCTGGAAGTGCTGGACGAGGTCGTCGTGCTGCTGGTCGGCCTGGTCGGACTGCTCCTTGAAGGTGACCTTCTCGTCCCGGTGGGCCTTGTTCCACTTCGCGATCAGCGGGCGGACGACGTTCGAGTTGTCCTTGCCCTGCACGTAGGTGATGGGTCCGCGGCTGTCCTGGCCGCTCTTGGCGTCGTCCGATGCCGAGCTGCCGCTCGAGCACCCGGTCAGCACGAGGCCGATGACCGCGACCCCAGCAACGGATGCGAACCGCACCCTGGCGCGTGTTGTCTTCACAGCGATGTCTCCTCATCGAGATCACCAGGAGACGTCGATCGGGTGACGACGACGCTGCCTGGAGCAGGCGACGCTGCCTGCTGGAGGAGGAAGCTACGCCCGCTCTCAGCCGTACGCAACCGGTTGCAACGACTCCGTGACCTGGTCGTGACCTCCGTGCGACGTTCGGTTTTCCGGAGTGAGCGCTCACCGTTCCCGCGCCGACGTCGCCGGGTCGTGCGGGGTTCCGCACGATCACCGCCAGCGGCACCGCTGCCCGTTGTCGCGGTCACCCCGGCCGACCTAGCGTCCAGAGCATGGCCACCACCAGCACCGCTCGTGCACTCCCCGCACCCCGACGCGTGATCGACGTCGACCTCGACGCGCCGCTCCCCCGCCTCGTCGCGGACGGGACGGGTTCCTCCGCGCTGGTGATCGGCTACCGCGGCGGACACCCGACGGGCACGCTCGACGTCGAGCTGACCGACGACCCCGCGGACGCTGCCCGGGCCCTCGGAGCGCTCCGCGAGACGGTGCTCGCCGACGTCGAGCCGGTCCCGGACGCCCTGCTGCCGGCGATCTCGGTGGTCGTGTCCACCGTCGTCGACCGCGTCGAGGACCTCGGCGACCTGCTCGACGTGCTCGAGCACCTCGACTACCCCGACCACGAGGTCATCGTGGTCGACAACCGGGTCCGCGTGCCCGCCGACGACCGGCTGCCGGCACTCCTCGCCGGCCGGGACGTCCGCCTCGTCACGGAGCGCCGGCCCGGACTGTCCGCCGGCCGCAACGCCGGCGTCGCGGCCGCGCGCGGCGATGTGGTCGCGTTCACCGACGACGACGTCCGGGTGGACCCGCAGTGGCTGCGGGCGCTCGGCGCACGGTTCGTCCGCGAGTCCGACCTCGACGCCGTGTCCGGCGTGATCCTCCCGACCGAGCTCACGACCCCAGCGCAGATCTGGTACGAGGCGTACTACGGCGGGTTCAGCGGCGAGCGCACCTTCGCGCCCGTCACGATCGTCCCCGACGACGTCCCCGGCACCATGCGGCACGCGCGGGTGCAGGCGGTCCGCCCGGACGGCTCCGTCGCGAAGCACTTCGCCGTCTACGGCATCGGTGCCTACGGCGCCGGTGCGAACATGGCGTTCCGACGGTCGGTGATCGAGGCCGTCGGCGGCTTCGACACCACGCTCGGCGCGGGTTCACCGGCCCGCGGCGGCGAGGACCTGGCGATGTTCGTCGAGACGCTCTGGCGCGGCGGACGCGTCGGCTTCGAGCCCCGGGCGGTCGTGCACCACCGGCACCGCCGGACCATCGAGGACCTGCACAAGCAGCTGCACGGCAACGGCGTCGGGTTCACCGCGCTGATGTGCGCCCTCGCCGCCAAGGACCGCCGCCACGTCGCGGTGCTCGCCCGGCTCGTGCCCGCCGCCGCGATGGTGAAGCTCCGCGAGACGATCGGCCGACTCCGCTCCGGCAGCGCCCCGGCCCCGGCTCCCGCGCCGGCCACCGTCGACACCCCGCGCCTCGACACCGTGCCGGTCGCCGCCGTCCCGGACGCCGGTGTGCCGCGGTCGCTCGCGTACCACGAGCTCCGGGGGTTCCCGGCGGGCCCGGCAGCGTGGTTCCGCAGCCGCCGTCGGTGGCGCGACGTCGAGGCCGGCCGCTTCCACGCCGGCTGAGCGCCCTGCCGCCGCCGGACGCGCGTCCTCCTGCCCCGTAGGATCGGTGCAGCTACCCGTACCGGACGGGTCGGAGGAGGACGCATGCCGCTGGGGCCCACACCCGTGCTCGAGGCGACGACCGCGCCGGTGCTCCGGGTCGCGACCGAGACCGCCGTCTGCGTGTGCGGGCACGTGCAGGACGCCCACGAGCACTACCGACCGGGCAGCGACTGCGCCCTCTGCGACTGCCCGCGGTACCGTCGTATGCGGTGACCGCCGCGGGCTGCGTCCCGTGCGGACGGTGACGGTCCGGACGTCACCCGCTGCGGGAAACCGCCGCTTCCCCGCACCCGCCCCGGAGCCGCCTTGTCGGTGCCCGGACGGCCCTGTTCACTCGAGACATGGCCAACTCCCCCGCGTCGCTCGCGTGCATCGTCCTCGCCCACGAGGACCCGCAGCACGTCCGCCGACTCGTCGAGGCTCTCGACCCGTTCCCGGTGTTCCTGCACGTCGACGCGCGGACGCCGGCGGAGGTGCACCGCGCCATGACCGCGGGACTGCCGGACCGCGTCCGGCTGCTCCCTCGGCTCCACACCGGCTGGGCGAAGTGGGAGAACGTCGCCGCCGAGGTCTCCGGCTACCGCGCCGCGCTCGCTGAGACCGGCGCCGCGCACGTGGCGGTGCTCACCGGCAGCGACTACCCGCTCGCGAACCCCGCCGAGATCACCGCGCTGCTCGACGCCCACCCGGACGAGTCCTTCCTCATCCCGCACCCGCTCCCGCACGCGGCGTGGGGCGCCAGCGGCGGGGTCGCCCGCATGCGGTACCCGCACTGGGCGTGGCGGAAGCACATGATCCGCGTGCCGATCCCCCGCCGGATCCCCCGCGACGTCACGCTCACCGGTGGGTCGCAGCTGAAGGTCCTCAGCGCCGCCCACGCGGCCGCGGTGGTCGAGGTCGTCGACACCCGCCCCGACCTCGTCCGGTTCTGGCGCCGCACCTGGATCGCCGACGAGTCCTTCGTCCCCACGGTCCTGAACTCGCCGGCACTCGTCGACGGCTTCGCCGAGGAGCACGTCCCGCACACCCTGTGGTGGATCGGGTGGGACGGCTCGAAGATGAAGAGCCCGCCGTGGCTCACGCTCGCGCACGCGGGTCGGCTGCTCGAGCGCTGGACCTCGGACCCGACCGCGATGCCGCACCTCTTCGCCCGGAAGTTCTCGACCGCTGCGAGCTCGGAGCTCCTCGACCTCGTCGACCAGGCGTTCGAGCTGCGCCAGCACGTCCGGACCCCGGAGGTGGGTGTCTCGTGACCGTTCCGCAGACCCGTCGCGAGGCCCGCCACGCCGCGGACTCCCCGCTCGACGCCGCCACCGCTCCCCCCACCGCCGCCTCCGCTCCCGGTGCCGCTCCCACGGCGAGCGCCCAGGCCGCCGCAGTCGAGGCGGGCGAGGCGGCTGCCGCGGTCGAGGCCGCCGCGCACGCCGTGCCGGACACGGGCAGCACCGCCGTGCAGAAGGGCGCCTCGGTGCTCTTCGGCCGCGGGCTCCTGTACGTCGTCGTGTGGTCGATGCAGCTCGTCGTGAGCTCCCTGATCTCGCCGATCCTCGCGCACCTCATGCCGCTCTCCGAGTTCGGCGTGCTCGCCTCCGCGATCGCGCTGTACCAGGCGCTCGTCGTGCTCGCGGTCGCGGGACTCGACCAGGCGTCCGTGCTGCAGCGTGCCGAGGACGGTGACGACCGCAAGGCCCGTGGGCTCATCGCGGTCGGCATCGTCCTCGCGGCGGTCGTCACCGCGACCGCGATCGCCACGATCCCGGTCTGGGGCGACGTGGCCGGGTTCGTCGACGAACACCCGATCCTCCTCGTCGCCGTCCTCTGGATCTTCCCCGCCGCGGTCGTGCAGCTGTCCCTGGCGATCCTGGTCGCCCAGGACCGGATCCGCGTCTTCGCGGTCACGAGCCTGCTCTCGTCCGTCGGCGGCTCGATCATCGGGCTCGGCCTGCTCGTGTTCGTGCACGCCGACGCCACCACGTACGCGTGGGGCGGCGTGTTCGCCCAGGCCGCGGCCATGGTGATCGGCTTCGCCGCGACGCGGCCGCGGTTCTCCGGCCTCCTCGACCGCCGGACCACCGCCCGCGCCTTCAAGCTCGGCATCCCGATCGCCCTCGGCAACCTGTCCTACTTCGTGCTGAACGCCGGCGACCGCATCGTCGTGCAGCGGCTGCTCGGCCCCGACGAGGTCGCGCGCTACCAGATCGCCTACGTCGTCGGGTCCGCCGTGATCCTCCTGCTGACGTTCACCAACCAGGCCTGGGCACCGCACTTCGCCGCGCTCCGGGACGCCGTCGCCCGCCGTCACCTCGCGCTGCACGCCCGCGACCAGCTCTACCTGCTGCTCGCCCCGGTGCTGCTCGCGGTGACCCTCGTGTCGCCCGTGGCGCTGCCGATCCTCGCGCCGTCGTCGTACCGTGTGCACGAACTCACCGTCGTGGTCTTCATCGTCGCGCTGACCGCCTTCCCGGTGATCGCGAGCGGTGCGACCGGACGCCTGCTCCTCGTGGAGCGGCGCGGCGTCGCGGTCGGCGTGATCGCGGCCGTCGCCGGTGCCGTGAACATCGGCGCGAACCTGCTCCTGGTCCCGCTGCTCGGCATCGCCGGCGCCGGGGTGTCCACGGTGGTCGCGTACATGGTGCTCGCCGCCCTGCAGCAGTTCTCGCTGCCCGACCGCCGTGAGTGGCGCGGCCCGCAGGCGCGCACGGTCCTCGTGCTCGCCGCCGTCGTGGTCGTCGCCGGGGTGTCCGTCCTGGTGCCGCAGGACCTCGCGTGGAACATCGTCCGCGTCGTCGGTGTCGTCGGCTGCCTGCCCTGGTTCGTCAGCCGTCTGAAGATCGCCCGCGGAGGGACGCCGTGACGGACTCGCCGCCCCGCTCCGGGCGCCGGCTGCGGATCGCCGCCGTCACGAACGGGCTCGCCATCACCGGCGGGGTCGAGCGCTGCGTCCTCGAGGACACCCGCGAACTCGTCCGCGCCGGACAGGACGTCGAGGTCTGGCACCGAGGCCACCTCCCACCCGCGACGGACGGCACCGAGCCCGGCAGCGAGCTGTACGACGACCTCGGCGTCACGACGCACCCGACGCGCGACCGGTCCTTCGGCGTCCGCACCGCGGCCCGCGACGTCTGGAGGTTCGTCCTCGACGGCGTCCGCCTCCGCCGCTCCCGCCCCGACGTCATCTGGCTGAACCGGCCGGAGCACCTGCCGTGGGGCCGTGTGGCATCGGTGGTCTCCGGCGTCCCCCTCGTCGTGCACCTGCACCACGCACCGAACTACCGACGACTGGGCCCGATCGCCGGCGGCCGCACCCACTACCTCGCGGTGTCGCACGCGATGGCTCGCGCCTGGGCCGCAGCCGGCGTCCCGGCCGCCCGGATCACCGTCGTCCCGAACGGCGTGGACACCGCGTTGTTCCCCGCGGCGACGCCGTCGGCCGCCCTGCGTGCCCGCCGGTCCCTCGGCCTCGACGATGACACCCGCACCGTGCTCTACTACGGACGACTCACCCGGTCCAAGGGTGTCCTCGCGCTCCTCGACGCCTGGCGTCTCGTGCTCGAACACGACGCCGCGCACCAGCGTGCGGTCGTCGCACCGACGCCCGCCGAGGGGCGCTCCCCGACGCCCGGCCCCGTCCACGCACCCGCCGCCCTGCACGCGCGCCGTCCGCCCGTGCTCGTGCTCGCCGGTGCGGCCGGCCCGGACGACGCCGAGGAGGTCCGACGCGCCGTCGCGTCCCTCCCCGCGGGCTCCGTCGTGCTCCTGCCGGAACGGGACGACGTCGTCCCCCTGCTGCACGCGGCGGACATGGTCGTCGTCCCCTCCATCGAACCGGAGGGCTTCGGCCGGGTGGTCGTCGAGGCGATGTCCGCCGGACGGCCGGTCGTCGCCGCCGAGAGCGGTGGCACCGGCGAGATCCTCGCCGGTGCGTGGGCCTCGTCGACCGTCGACCCGACCGACCCCGAGGCGCTCGCCACGAAGATCCTCGAGACCCTCGACCGCGCCGAGCGCGACCCCTCGGTCGGCGATCGCTGCCGCGCCTGGGTGCGCGACCACTACGGTCGGGGCCCGCACATGGCGGGTCTCCTCCGCGAGCTCCTCGCCCACGCCCGCCACTCGGGCCGACCCGAGCAGGTCCACTGAGCCAGACGATGTGAGAGAGTTCGCCCATGACGTCGGAATGGGACGGGGTGGGTGCTGCGCAGGCGTACGGGGCGACCCTGCTCGAAGGGGACCTCGTGCGATTCCGTGCCCTGGACGATGCCGATCTCCCCGACCTGGTGCGCTGGTGGCGCGATCCCAAGTGGGCGGTGCTCCAGCAGATCATCGTCCGTCCCGGCCCAGCGGACTCGGTCACTGAGATGTTCCGCAACTGGAGCAAGAGCGAACGCAGCGGCGACGTCGGCTTCAGCGTCGTCAACCGCACCTCGGACACGCTCGTGGGGCACGTGACACTCTTCGGCGCGACGCTCCCGGTCCGCGCCGCGACCCTCGCGGTCATGATCGGCAGCGAGCACGCTGGACACGGCTACGGCACGGACGCTGTCCGCCTCCTCACCGACTACGGCTTCCGTGAGATGGGACTGAACCGGATCGAGATCCAGGTGCACGCGTTCAACGACCGAGCACGCGCCGTGTACGCCAAGGTCGGCTACCACGTCGAAGGCGTGCGTCGCGAAGCGACCTTCCACGACGGCCGCTTCCACGACGAGGTCATCATGTCCGCACTGGCACGTGACTGGTCGAGCGAGCCATCCGGCACGACGCCCTAGACACCGCACCGCACCGCACGACACGGCACGGCACGGCACGGCACGGCACGGCACGGACGGAAGGTCCTGTCGCGTCGGCAGTGGTGCTCCCGTGGCACGACTGACCGTTCCGGTTCACGATCGTCGGTGATCACGAACCGGAACGGTCACAGAGCCGGCAGGAAACCGCCGTCCCCGGTCCGCACGGGTGGTCAGCCGGCGAAGGCCCGGACCTCGGCGAGACCGACGTTGCGGGTGCTCGCCGACACCCCGGTGACCGTGAAGCGGACCCAGGTGACGTTCCGCGCGGCGAAGTCCACCGTGAGCGGCGACGCGTCGTTCGGGAGCGTCCCCACGGGCACCTGACTCCCGTCGGAGAACGTCAGCGTGCCGCTGGTGACCTGGTCGTCGCCGTTCGGGCGGTCGTACAGGACGACGCGGCTCAGCGCCTTCGACGAGGTCCAGTCCAGCTGCAGCCAGACCCCGGTCGTGCCCCAGGGCGCGACCCACTCGGCCGAGGTGTTGTCCGGGTACCCGCTGACGATCCCGTCGATGGCCTTCGCGGCGGTCTGTCCGGTCGAGGCGTCGTCCCAGGCGGCGGTCGCGGTCGCCGAACCGGTGACGTCGGTCGGACCCGTCGGCGTCGGCGTGGGCGTCGGCGTCGGAGTGGGCGTCGGCGTCGGCGTCGGCGTCGGAGTGGGCGTCGGCGTGGGCGTCCCTGTCCCCGGTGCGAACGCCCGGATCTCGGCGAGCCCGACGTTGCGCGTCGTCTGGCTGACAGCGGTCACGGTGAACTTCACCCAGCTGACCTGGCGCGACGAGAACGTGACGCGGGTGAACGCGCCGCCGTTGTCGAGCGTCGGCACCGCCACGCTGCTGCCGTCGGAGAACGTCAGCGTCCCCGCGGTGACCTGGTCGTCGGCGTTGGGACGGTCCGACAGGTCGACGGCCCCGAGCGTGACCGGGCTCGACCATGCGAGCTGGAGCCACGAACCGGTCCCGCCGCCGCGCGTCGCCCACTCGGCGGTCGGCGCGTCGGGGTAGCCGCTCGCGACGCCGTCCACGGCCTTCACGGCGGTCTGTCCGTCCGCCGGGTTCTCGCTGCTCGCCGTGACGGCGGCACCGGCGGTCACGTCCGCGCCGACCGAGCCGCCCGACCCGGTCCCCGGGTCGGTGGGGGTCTGGGTGCCGACGGTGTACTCGCGGCTGAGCCACGATCCCTCCGGCCGCGAGGAGCAGGCCGCGACCGACGCGCACGTCTCGGCGTCGTGGGCGGAGTAGGCGAAGAACGCGTTCCCCTTCGCCTGCGTCTGCGCGGCGGTGAGGTTCGAGGGCTTGTTCGCGATCGGGTACCCCATATACCCCGTGAGCGTGCTGGCGGTGGTCAGCTGCTGCTGCGCGGTCTTGGTGAGGTACGCGACGGTGTGGTGGTCGCTGTGGTCCCCGTCGCCGTAGGTGCCGACGTGGTCCAGCGTGTGCACCTCCTGCGGCGCGTACCCGTTCATCAGCGCGAGGACGGTCGCCTGGAGCTGCGCGAGCGTGTAGCTGGTCGGGTAGTTCGCGCCCGACACGGTGCTCATGCTCGTGATCGACCGCTGGTACAGCTTCTGCAGGCTCTGGTACCGGGTCGCGGCGAAGCCGGAGCCGTCGATGTTGCCGTCCGGCAGCTGCAGGTACACCAGGCTGAGCCGCGGGGCCGCGGTGAGGGTCCGCGTCACGACGGTCTTGCCGCCGGCACTCACCGATCCCGACGTCCACGCGTTCGCCACGCCCGCGAGGTTCGCGTACGCGGCCTCGAGGCCCGTCTGACGGCCCTTCCAGTAGGTCGCCGACTTGCCGGCGTCGCCGGCCGTCACGATGACCGAGCGGACGCACTTGCCCGCGTCAATGTCCTTCCGGAGCTCCGTCCCCTCGAACAGCAGGTCGTCGTCGGCGTGCGCGACGACGGTCAGGACGCGACCGGCGCTGCAGTCCGCGGTGGTCGCCGCACCGGCGCTCGACGAGGCGACGAGACTCGGCGCGGACACGACGCCGCCCATCACGACCGCGGCCGCGACCGCGAGGGCCACCTTCCAACGGCGTCGGATGGTGGCACTCGGGGTCGTGGCGTCTCGCGGCATCTCGGTCTTCTGTACGGGTGGCGGGTGGTCGGTCCGGTGGTGACCGGTCAGGGGGTGTGGACGGGCTGCTGCGCGGGCGCGGCGACGGGCGCGGGGGCGCGGACGACGACGGTGCCGAAGACCCGGCCGACGGCGTAGCCGAAGACGGTCGAGACCGCCGAGGTCACGATCGCCAGGGCACGCAGCCCGCCGCCGCGGCCGAGGGCGCCGAGCTCCCGGAGCACGGCTCCCGGCAGCACCCGGGTGAGGTACGTCGACTCGCTGGAGAGCGAGTCACGCGCACCGACACGGCGGCTGAGGACGGCCTTGGAGATGCCCTCGTAGTAGCTCCGGCGACGCAGGTACCGCATCGTGACCCGGTCCGGGGAGACCCGGTGCGACACGTTCGAGCGCGGCTCGAAGCGGATCCGGGCGCCGGGACGGATCCGGGCGATGCGGATGCAGAGCTCGGTCTCCTCGCACCCCAGCGGGTGGTTGCCGACACGGCCGATGCCGGAGCGGAAGCCGCCCGCGGCGAGCACGACGTCGCGGTGGAAGGCCATGCTCGACCCGATGACGTTGCGGACGTCCGCGGACTCGGTGGGGAGGCCGGCGTAGCTGCAGCCGACGATCCAGAGCAGCTCGTCCGGGTACGGACCGGCACCGGTGGCGGTCGGCCACGACGGCGTCGCACGCCCACCCACGCCGACGACGTCCGGCAGTTCGAGCGCCTCGACGAGGTGCATGAGCCAGTCCGGGTCGGCGGTGGCGTCGTCGTCCAGGAAGGCGACGACGTCGGCGTCGGCCAGGGCGACACCCGTGTTGCGTGCTCCCGAGAGACCACGGTCCTCGGTGTTCTCGACGACGCGGAGTTCCGGCCACCGGGCGGCGGCACGGCGGAACAGCTCCGGCTCGTGGTCGATCACGACGATCACCTCGGTCGCGTCCGGCTGTCGCTTCGCCGACTCGACCGCGTCCTGCAGGTCACCCCAGCGCTGCTGCGTGTAGGCGCAGATGACGACGGCGACCGTCGCGACGCTCACGCCGCTTCCTCGTCCATCGCCGGCACGGCGGCCGGGACCACGAGGCCCGAGACCGGGGTCGGCATGAGGCGCATGCGGGCCTTCGCCTCGCGGGCGCGGCGACGCTCGTGCATGATCGACTTCAGGACGCGGATGCCGTCGCTGACCGCGTTCAGGTTGCTGGTGCCGTGCACGCGGAGCTTCTCGTGGCTCGGCACCTCGGTGATCGCGAACTCCGCGGCGGACCAGCGGCAGGTCAGGATCGTCTCGATCTCGAAGCCGTCGCCCCAGCGCATCGAGCCGTCGGTCGGCTGCGGGAGCGTCGACGACAGGAGCCCGATGGTCGGCAGGGTGTCGGCCCAGAAGGCGTTGTAGCCGTAGCAGAGGTCCGTGTAGCGCGCGCGGAGCAGCACGTTGGAGATCATGTTGAGCCCCTTGTTGCCGAGGCCGCGGATGATCGTGATGTCGTCGCTGCCGCCACCGGGCGCGTAGCGGGACCCCTTGGCGACGTCCGCGCCGTCCACGAGGGCCTGCACGAAGCGGGGGATCTCGGCGGCGTCGGCGGAGCAGTCCGCGTCGAACATGACGACGACGTCGCCGGTCACGGCCTCGAAGCCGCAGGCGAGCGCGTTGCCCTTGCCCTTGCGCGTCTGCTGCACGACCTTGATCGTCGGCATGAGGCGCTGGGCGGTGGCGATGGTGTCGTCCACCGAGTTGCCGTCGACGAGGATGACCTCGTACACGGGCGGGAGCTGCGGGAGGATGATCTCGAGGTTTCGGGCCTCGTTCCTCGCGGGGATGACGACCGAGACGCGGGGGTCTCGGGGTCGGGCGGTGCTGGCGGACATGGTGCTCCTGTCGGGTTCAGGCTGCATGCGGAAGTGGTCGAGGGAGGACCCGGCGCTGGGTGGGCGTCGGAACGGGGGTACACCGTTCCCTGGGCTTGGACCAACCATCGTCCGGCCTGAGGGGCTGGTCAATGCGGGTCGGCAGGGGTTGCGGACCCCCGAGTGCGGATACGGAAACCCGCAAGGCACGGTCGGTGGGTGTGTCGGGACGCACGACGGCCCTGGAGGCGCGGGACGGGCCCGCCCCGCGCCTCCAGGGCCCGTGCTGGTCACGTCAGGGACGCGACGCGTGCGTCGTGAACGCGTCGCGCAGTGCCGTCGCCAGCTCGGCGACGTGCGGCTCGCGGAGGAGCGAGCTGTGCTCGCTCTCGATGCGCACCGTGGTGGTGTCCCCGCGGAGCACGTCGCTCCAGCCGTCGACGTCCGGGTTGCCGTCGGCCAGCACGAAGGTGGCCGCGCCGTCGTAGGGCGTCGGGGTGTGCCGCCTGGTCACGATCGTGGCCTGGTCGAAGAGCGCGTCGAAGTCCTTCTGACCGCCGTAGCGGAGGACGCCGGCACCGTACGCGCGGACGCGCTTGGCGAACTCCTCGCCCACCGGCACCCCGGCGGGCAGGATCCGCTTCGCCGCCCGGTCGAGGCCGCGCTTGAGGGCACGGAGTGCCGGGTTCCGGACCGGGCTCTCCGCCATCCGGCCGAAGTGCAGCTGGGCCTGCTCGCTGCTGCTGCGGGGCAGGTAGGTGTCGAGGATCGCGACGTGCTCGACGCGTTCGCCGCCCTCGGTGAGGAGCCTCGCGACCTCGAGGGCGACGAGTCCGCCGAGCGAGTGCCCGACGAGCAGGTACGGGCCGCGGGGCTGCACGATGCGCATGAGCTCGACGGTGCGCCTGGCGGTGCGCTGGATGCTCCAGTCCGGGATCGCCCGGCGTTCGAGTCCGTGCTGCTGGAACGCGTAGACGTCGTGCTCCGGCAGGTACCGGGACAGCGGCAGGAACGTCAGCCCGAGGGCACCGGCGCCGCTCAGGCAGAACACCGGTGGGCGTCCGGGCTCGCGTGCCTCGGAGACCTTGACGACGTCGGGGTGGCTCGGCAGGGACTTCGAGCCGGTGCGCACCCGCCTGGCGAAGGCGCGCAGCGTGGGCTGCTCGAGGAGCTCGGACGCGCGGAGGTCCACGCCGAGCCGGGTCTGCACGATCGCGAGCATCTCCTCGGCCGAGAGCGAGTCGCCGCCGAGCGCGGTGAAGTCCTCGTCGAGGTGCACACCGCGGAGTCCGAGCACCTCGGCCCAGATCTGTCCGACGACGAGCTCCCACTGGTCGTACTCCCCCTCGACCATCTCGACCTCGAGCGACGGCGCACCGGGCAGCTTCGCCCGGTCGACCTTGCCGCGCTCGTTGCGGGGCAGCTCGGGCATGGGGACGATCGCCGCGGGCACCATGTACTCGGGCAGCTTCGCCCGCAGGGCACGGCGGAGCGCGGCCGGCGCCGGGGTGCGTCGACCGGGACGGCCCACGACGTAGGCGACGAGCCGGGTGACGGCGGGCGGATCGACGAGCGCGGTGACCACGACGTCGTGGACGTCGTCGACGGCGCGGAGCGCGGCCTCGACCTCGCTCGGCTCGACGAGGTAGCCGCGCACCTTCACCGCGTCGTCGTCGCGACCGAGCAGGACGAGGCAACCGTCCTCGTCGAGGCGGGCCAGGTCGCCCTGCCGCCACAGCGGGGTGCCGTCCACGTCGACGGAGAGGTGCTCGGCCGTCTTCTCGGGCGCGCCCCAGTAGCCAGCGGTCATGCCGTCGGCGATGACGACCAGCTGGCCGGTCTCCCCCGCCGCGGCCGCCGAGCCGTCCTCACGCAGGACACGCGCGGTCTTGCCGGGCGACGTGTAGCCGGCCGGCACCACGCCGGTCGGGACCTCGTCGTCCGGGCCGACCGAGAAGTACGACACGGCACCCATCTCGCTCGAGCCGAAGCCGTTCCAGATGACCGTGTGGGCGCCGAGGACCGGTCGGGCGGCGTGGACGTCGGTGCCGGTGATGGGCTCGCCGACCGTCATGATCAGCCGGAGCCCGGCGAGTGCCGGGTGCAGGTCCGCGCCGCGGTCGCGGACGGTCGAGACGACCGAGCGGAGCAGGTGCGGCGTGCAGACGACCGCGGTGACGTGCTCGGCGGCCATGCCCTCGAGGAGCCGTTCGGTCCCGAGGTCCCGTGCGTCCAGGAGCACGGCGGCGGCCCCGCTCAGCAGGCTGTCGAGCGTGGTGAGGATGCCGGCGGCGAAGGACAGCGGCAGCACCACGCCCACGTGGTCGCCGGGGCGGTAGGCGGCGCTCCAGGCGCTCTGCTCGACGTTCCGCAGGAACTGCCGGTGCGTCATCGCGACGCCCTTCGGCAGGCCGGTCGAGCCCGAGGTGAACACGATCGCGGCGGGGTCGGTGCCTCCGGGGCGGGACGCCGCCGCACGGTCGGTGCCGGTCGCGCGCTGCTCGGTGCTCGTCGCGATGAGGGCGTCGAGGTCGTGCACGGTGCCGTCCGGGCCGAGGACCGCCGCGGCGAGGTCCGTTCGGGTGGCATCGGCGAGCACCTCGCCGATGCCCGCGAGCGTGACGACGTGCTGCAGACGCGCCTCCGGGAGGTGGTCGTCGAGCACGACGATCGTCCGCCCGGCCGCGACCAGCGCGAGCATCCCGACGACGGTCTCGGTCGTGTGCCCGGCCATGATGCCGACCGGGACCGAGGCCCCGGTGCGCTCGGGTCCGACGCCGGCTCCGGTCCGGTCGTCGGGGCGGAGCACGTCGCCGAGCCGCGCAGCGAGCGCTCGGACGGTGCGGTCCGTCTCGGCGAAGGTGCGGGCGGTCCCGGCACCGGCGAGCGCCGGGGCGTCGGGGAACGCGGCGACCACACGGGTCCACCGGTCGAGGAGCGAGTGGTCGTCGGACGCCGGGACGGCCGGTTCGACCGTGCGGTGGCGTGCTGTCGGGTGTGTCGGACGCATTGCTTCTCCCCTTGGTCGTGCGGGCCGGTGGTGCGCTGGTGCGCGGGTCCAACGCTGGTGGTGCGCTGGTGTGGCGCTGGTGGTGCGCTGGTGTGGCGCTGGTGCTCGCCGCGTCGGTCGCTCCCGAGGACGGTAAGCCGACCGTGCCCCCGCGATCGAGGGTCCGGCGACGGCCGTGCGGGGATCCTGCGGTTTGGCGCATCCTCGCGATCCGCCGTGGATCTCCCGTGGCGGGCCTATCGATCTGCTGTGCGCTCCCGTGCGCGGACGGTGCGGCGCGAGCGGGCGTACCGGAGGACACCGCGGCCGACGGCGAGGAGCTCGACCCACCGCATCCGCCCGACTTCGCGGAGGAAGGCAGCGTCGTCGAGCGGCGCGGTCACGGCCTCGGTGGCGGCCGGCGCCGGGGCCTCGACCTGGGCCGTGGTCGGTTCGGCCGCGGTCCCGGTGAGCAGGTGGCGCACGGCCCGCGGCGCCCGCTGCAGTGCCATGCCGAGCGTGTGCGGGTGCAGGGCGATCTTCGTCAGCCAGGCGCCGAGACCGGTGCCGTAGCCCTCCGCCTGCTTCCGGAGCGCGGGGAGGTCCGCCCGGTGCCGGTGCCACACCAGCGCCGCGGGCTCGACGACGAGCGCGGCGCCCGAGAGCACCACGCGGGCGAACATGTCGATGTCCTCGCCACCGCCCGTGACCGTGCCGACGCCGAGCGCCTCGTCGAAGCCGCCGAGCTCGGTGATGGCCGACCGGCGCATCGCGAAGTTCGCACCCGTGCCGTAGTCACCCACCGCGAACGGGAAGAGCGGCCGGTCCGCGGGCGGCGCCGACAGCCGGTGCACGCGTGGCTCGAGGTTGCGCGACCACGTCACGCGTTCGTCGAAGTACCGCTGGGTGGGGGTCCGGAGCTCGCCGCTGGCGACGAGTCCGCTGACGCACACGACGTCGTCGCCCCGGGAGAAGCCAGAGGCGACGGCGCGGAGCCACGACCGGTCGACCACGACGTCGTCGTCGGTGAACGCGACGATCTCGTACCGCGCCGCGCGGACGCCGGCGTTCCGTGCGCTCGAGAGCCCGGGGACGGGTTCCCGCACGTACCGGACGCGCTCGTCGTCGAGGGCGTCGACCAGCAGGCGGGTCGACTCGTCCGACGGGGCGTTGTCGACGATGACGACCTCGAAGTCGGGGTGGTCGAGCGCGAGCAGCGAGTCGAGGGCCGCGCCGAGCTGGTCGGCTCGGTCACGGGTGCAGAGGACGACGGAGGTGCTCGGCAGGCGGACCGGGATCGGCGGCTGCGGCACGGCCGGCAGCGCGGCGACCGCGGCGCGGAGGGCGGCGACGTCGAGTGTGCCATCGGAGACGGGCAGGTCGACGAAGCCGAGCGGGGCCACGCCGTCGCGGACGAGGAGCCGGGCCGACCGGTGGCCGGCGGCGTCGTCGAGCAGCACCGTGCCGGCGTCGTCCCCGGGGACCTCGGCGAGGTCGACGGCACCGACCCACACGGCACCGGTCCACGTGGGGTCGGCGGCGCTCGACATCGGGCGGGCGAGCTCGACGCGGGGCGGGAGCGAGCGCTGGATGGTGTCGGTCATGGGAGAGCCTGTCTGGTGTCGGGGACGTGCACGGTCACAGCCGGCCACCACCACCGTCGCCGCGGGGACGACGGGGGTCAACGGCCGGGCGGAACCGTGCGGTTTCTCCTCGCGCCGCGGCCGCGACGCGTGCGTGATCCCGCAATGCCGCAGGGCCTCCGCACTTCCCGTCCACTGCTCTCCCGGGTGGCCGCCGGCCGCGGTTAGCGTCGTCAACACCCGCAGGCCGGAGCACGTCGCCGGCCCAGACCCGAAGGGACGCTCGATGCGTCAGTCGATCGCGGTGGTCGATCAGTGACCGCCACCACGACCCCCACCCGCATGTCGATCCGCCACGGATCCCGTGTGCTCCCGACCTCACCGGTGCCGTCCCTCGTCGCGGCGGGACTCGGGTTCGCCGCCGCCGCCCTCATCGCCGCCGACGCGACCGGTCCGCTCCGCACCGCCGTCGTGCTCGTCGCACTCCTGGTCGTGCCGGGCCTGCCCGTCGTCCGGCTGCTCGGACTCCGCGAGCCGATCGGCCGCGCCGGTCTCGTCGTCGCGACGAGTGCGGCGATCGACGCGGTCCTCGGGCTCGTGATGGTCTGGACCGGGCAGTGGGTCCCGCTGCCCGCGGCCGGACTGCTCCTGCTCGTCGCCGGCTGGGTGTCGCTCGGCCAGGGCGTCCAGGTCGCGCGCACCGTCCGCCGGCCGGACCGCGTGCGGGCGGCGCTGCCGACCGCGGTCCTCGTCCGCACCGTCGCCGCGTCCGGCGTCCTCGTCACCGGCGCCGCGCTCTGGGCGGTGGGTGTCGCGCAGACGGACTCGACCGCGCTCGGCGAGTGGGGCCTCCTGACCGCCCTGCCGGCCGCCTGGTGGGCCGGTGCCGCCCTGGTGTTCCTCGTGGCGCTCGTGACCATGCTGGACCGGCGCCACCACGTGGTGGTCCGCACCGTGTCCTCCGGCGTCCTGCTGCTCGTCATGTACGGCACGTCCAACCTCATCGCCGCCGAGCCCCGTCCCCCGTGGGTGTTCAAGCACATCGCGGTGACGGCGTACATCCTGCAGCACGGCGCCGTCGACCCGTCCATCGACATCTACAACCGCTGGCCCGGGTTCTTCAGCGTCAGCGCGTTCCTCGGCGCCGCCACCGGCACCCTCGACGCCGCTGACCCGGTGCGCTGGACCGAACTCGCGTTCGCCCTCGCCGACGGCGCGCTCGTCCTCGGGATCGCCCGGGCGCTGGGCGCGCGGGGACGCTGGGCCTTCGTCGCCGCGGTCCTCTTCAGTGCCGCGAACTGGGTCGGCCAGGACTACTACTCGCCGCAGGCGTTCGCGTTCTTCCTGTTCCTCGCGGCGGTCCTCGTCGCGCTCACCGTCCTCCGCGGCACGCCGAACGCCGTCGGGCGGTGGACCGCGACCGTCACCGGCAGGCTGCTCCGCGCGCGCCGCGCACCCGTCGCCGTGGCGGTCGCGACGCCGACGCGTGCGGCGACCGTGGCGGCCGTGGCCCTCGTCGTCGTCCTGCAGTTCGTGATCACCGCATCGCACCAGCTCACACCGTTCGTCGTCGTCGCCGCGTTCGTCCCGCTCCTCGTCCTCGGGTACCTCCGCCCCTGGTGGCTGGCGGTCCCGCTGACGCTCCTGCCCCTGCTGTACCTCGTCCCGAACCTCGACTACATCCAGGAGAAGTTCGGGCTGACCACCGGCTTCGACCCGGTGAGCAACGTCACCGCCGCGTCGACGTCGATCGCGATCCCCTCGATCGCCACGACCCTGCAGTCCCGCGCCGTCCTCGGCATCACGGCGCTCGTCGCGGTGTGCGCCCTGGTCGGCCTCGTCCGGCTGGTCCGCGGCGGGCACGCCCGACGTGCCCTCGTCCTGCTGTGGCTCGCGGCCTGCCCGGTGGTGCTCGTCCTCGGACAGAGCTACGGCGGCGAGGCGAAGTTCCGCGTCGTGCTGTTCTCCGCGCCGTTCCTCGCGATCGCTGCCGTGCACGCCTTCCACGGCCGGCGGCTCCGGGTCGCCGCCGCGGCACTCGTGCTCACCGTGACCACGGCGCTGTTCCTCGGCGCCACCTTCCAGACCGAGCAGGCGAACCAGACCGCACCGGCCGACGTGGCCGCGGCGAACTGGCTCGACGGCCGGTTCCAGGCGGACGACACGCTGACCACGGTCGGCAGCTTCCCGTCGATCATCGGCGGGAACTACGAGAACTACCTCCGACACTGGGGGCAGGTCGACTCGCTGCAGAGCGAGGCGGCCTGGTTCCCGAAGGGCATGACGGCGGACGACCTCGACGGCGTCCTGCAGGACCGCGACCAGGGCGGGCACGCCTGGTTGGTGTTCTCGGCGGCGCAACGTGCCGACGCCATCACCCGCGGGACGCTCACCGGCGCGCAGATCGACGCGATCGAGCGGTCCGTCGCCGACGAGGGGACGCTCCGGTACGACCGGGACGGTGTCCGGATCTACGAGGTCCGCGATGCAGCATGAGCCCGGGGCACGGCACCGCGACCCCAGCCGGCGGACCTTCCTGCGGCGCGGCGTGACGATCGCCGGCGTCCTCGGGGTCGCCGCCGTCGCCGGGACCACCGCCGTCGTGCTCCCCACACGCGCCGGCCAGGGGTCAGCGCGTGCCGAGACGATGCCGACCGGCGCGGTCGAATCAGAGGGCACCCGGTGGATCCCCTACCTGGCGCAGGACTTCGACCTCGACGCCGCGCTCGGCGACCTGCTCGCGGTCTACCCGAAGATGGCGGAGTACAGCGGGATGCGCGACACGTCGGGCAAGGGGCTCTACGCACCCGACCAGGTGGTGTCCGTGCACGACTCGGTGCTCGACTTCCACCTCCGCAGCAGCGGATCGCAGCCCCTCGTGGCGACCGTGCTGCCGGCCGGCTACCGGGCGTACACGCACCAGCGCGTCTCGATCCGCTACCGTGCGGACGAGGTGCCCGGGTACAAGTTCGTCATGATCCTGTGGCCGCTGTCGGGCGACTGGAACGAGGGCGAGATCGACTGGCCCGAGGGTGACCTGTCGGGCGACGTCCGACCGGTGTCCGCGATCCCCGGCAGCTACGACGCCGAGACGCAGGCGATGACGTTCATGCCGGAGAACCCGACCGTGGTCCCCGGCGGACAGACCGACTGGCACGTCGCGACCGTCGAGTGGACCGCCGACGCGGTGCGCTTCTACTGGGACGACGAGCTGCTCGAGACGGTCACGGGCGCCGTGCCCACGACCCCGATGCGCGTGACGCTGCAGGCCGAGACGATCATCCACGACGCCGATGTCCCCGAGGACGCCTCCGGCCACGTGCTCGTGGACTGGGTCGTCGCCTACCGCCAGAGCGGAGCCCGTTCGTGAACTGATCCGACGCTCCGACGCGTTCGGGCGTGTCCGGGCGTCGGGTCCGGCGTGTCCGGGCGTCGGGTCCGGCGTGTCCGGGCGTCGGGTCCGGCGTGTCCGGGCGTCGGGTCCGGCGTGTCCGGGCGTCGGGTCCGGCGTGTCCGGGCGTCGGGTCCG
>NZ_JBFPFM010000026.1:0-47937 GCF_047977705.1 Curtobacterium sp. LFS084 | reverse complement strand
CGCCGGCGCAGCCGCGCCGCGCCACCCGACACGGGCCCGCACCACGAGCGTCACGACGACGGCCGCAGCCGCCGCCACCACCGCCGCGACGGCGGTCGGCGTCGACACCAGCGGCCCGTCGAGCCGCGCCACCGCGACCCACGCCAGCCCCCACGCGAGCGACGCCGTCGGAGCCAGGCGCCCGCGACCCCACACGGCGAGGAGCACCCCGACCAGCCCGGCCACGAGTGCGACCACCACGCCCCACACGTCCTGCGACAGCCCGAAGCCCCGGAAGCCCGCGGCGGTCAGCACCGCGGCCGTGTTCGCCGCCGTGGCGACGCACACCCACCCGAGGTAGAGCCCGAACGTGCCGTCGGTGACGATCGCCTCGACGATGCCGGACGGCCGCGAGCGACGCAGCAGCACGAACGTCCAGACGAGCACGGCGAGCAGCGCGACGATGATCGGTTCGCTCAGCCACAGGAACCCGAACTGCACCGACAGGATCCACGCGGCGTTGAGCAGCAGTGACAGCACCGCCGGCACGGTCAGGCGGGCGTGACGCTCGTCGTCGGCGGTGCGGAAGCACTGCCGGACGGCGTAGGCGAGCAGCCCGACGTAGATGACGCTCCAGATCGAGAACGCCGGCCCGTCCGGCGCGATCGCCGTCGACGAGGCCGACAGTGCTCCGCCGGCAGCGTCCTGGATCGGCGTCCCGCCAGCGGCTCCCGAGCCGACGAACGCGCCGACCACCGCGACGACCGCGCTCACCGCGACCGCGATCCGCTTCCAGATCCTCTTCATGACAGTCCCTTTCGTCAGCATGCTGATGACCTGCACCGTAGGCGCGTGGCCGCGACCGGCGCGCAGCGCACGTCCAGCCGGCGGGGGACGGACCGGACTGGAGGCGCGGTGCGGGCCCGACCCGCGCCTCCAGGCCCGCACGTCGGTCGCGTCCGACCGCCGCACGCGCACCCTGCGTACGGTGGTGTCGTGTCTGTCGAGCTGAACACCGTCTACGTCGACCGGATCGCCCCGATCGCGAGTCCGTCGCTCGACGACACCTTCCGGATGCTCGAGGACCAGGGCGCCAGCGCGTGCATCGTGCTGCACCAGCCCGACGCCCAGGAGCTCGGCGACGTCGCCGTGGCCCTCGGCCTGCACGAACTCGCGGTCGAGGACTCCGCCGAGGGGCACCAACGGCCGAAGCTCGAGCGCTACGGCTCGACGCTGTTCGTCGTCCTGAAGCCCGCCCTGTACAACGACCAGCAGGAGGAGGTCGCGTTCGGCGAGGTGCACGCCTTCGTCGGCGAGGAGTTCTTCCTGGTGGTCGTGAAGGCCGATCCGCGCGGCAGGCAGACCGTCCCGCGGGCACTGCAGCGGATGAGTGGCAAGCCGGGCCTCGTGACCGTGGGGCCGCAGGCGCAGCTCTGGGCGCTGATGGACTCGATCGTCGACGGCTACCTGCCGGTGATCGACGGCCTCGAGGAGGACATCAACCAGATCGAGGACCAGCTGTTCGCGGGCGAGGCGGGGGTCTCGCGCCGCATCTACGAGCTGTTCGGCGAGGTGGTGGACTTCCAGCGCGCGGCCCGGCCGCTCATCCACATCATCGAGAACCTGCACCGCGGGGCCGAGAAGTACCACCTGCCGGTGGAGATGCAGCGCCGGTTCCGCGACGTCCTCGACCACGCCATCCGCACGGTCGAGCGGCTGGACACCTTCCGGCAGCTGCTGCAGAACGCGTTGACGGTCGACTCGACCCTCGCGGCGCAGAAGCAGAACGACGACACGAAGAAGATCTCGGGCTGGGCGGCGATCCTGTTCGCCCCGACGCTCATCGCGGCGATCTACGGCATGAACTTCACGCACATGCCCGAGCTGCAGTGGCGGTGGGGGTACCCGCTGGCGATCGTGGCGATGGTCGTGTTCGCGGCGGCCCTCTACGTCGCGTTCAAGGTGAAGCGCTGGTTCTGACGCGCCTCCGTGCGCGATCCCTGATCCAGTTCGTGTGCGACCCCGGGGCATCTGCGCGCGTCGTGTTGCTGGGAGCGCTCCCAGAGCGCGAGACTGCTGGAGCCGTCACCGTCGCCGACTGGAGCCCACATGCCGAACGACCTCGTCCACCTCTCTGCCGGGGGCGTCTCGCTCATCCTCGACTGCCGTGATCACGCGCTGCCGGCCGTCGTGCACTGGGGTGCCGCGCTCGGGCCGCTCGACGCCACCGAGCTCGCGGCCCTCGCGGACGCCGACGTCCTGCCGCTCGCGGGCAGCGAGCCGGACCACCCCGTCCGCGTGGCCGTCCTGCCGGAGCCGCACCGCGGCTGGACGGGCCGGCCCGGCCTCACCGGGCACCGGGACGGCCGGGACTGGTCACCGGCGTTCACCGTCACCGCGCTCGAGGTGACGGACACGACGTCGGACCCGGCCGGCCCCGCCGCCCGGGACACGACCGGCGCGTCGGACCCGGCCCGCCCCGCGGCCCGGGTCGGCGCGGACGCCGGGGCCCCGGCCGGCCCCGCCGCCAGCGTCGTCGCCGACGCCGAGGACACCACCGCCGGGCTCCGCCTGCGCCTGACGATCGAGCTGCTCGCATCCGGACTCGTCCGCACGCGTGCCGCCGTCACGAACACCGCGGACGGCGTGTACACGCTCGACGACCTCACCGTCGCGCTGCCGGTCCCGTCCCGTGCCCGCGAGGTCCTCGACTTCGCCGGACGCTGGGGCAAGGAGCGCACCCCGCAGCGCCGCGAACTCGTCGTGGGCACGCACGAGCGCGAGAGCCGCAAGGGGCGCACCGGCCACGACGCCGCGACCGTCCTGAGCGTCGGCGTCCCCGGGTTCGGCTTCGCCCGCGGCGAGGTCTGGGGCGTCCACACGGCCTGGAGCGGCAACCACCGGCACGCGGCCGAGCGCCTGGCCACCGGACGGCAGGTCCTCGGCGGCGGTGAGCTGCTGCTGCCCGGCGAGGTCCGGCTCGGGCGCGACGAGACGTACGAGGGCCCCTGGGTCTACGCCGCGTACGGGGACGGACTCGACGACCAGGCCGCCCGCTTCCACCGCTGGCTCCGGAGCCGTCCGCAGCACCCGACGACCCCGCGCCCGACGACCCTCAACGTCTGGGAGGCCGTCTACTTCGACCACGACCTCGCCCGCCTGACCGACCTCGCGGAACGTGCCGCCCGGATCGGGGTGGAGCGGTACGTGCTCGACGACGGCTGGTTCCGGGGCCGCCGTGACGACCACGCCGGCCTCGGCGACTGGTACGTCGACGACGCGGTGTGGCCGGACGGGCTCGGCCCGATCGTCGACCGCGTGCGGGCGCTCGGCATGCAGTTCGGCCTCTGGTTCGAACCCGAGATGGTCAACGAGGACAGCGACCTCGCCCGGGCGCACCCGGAGTGGATCCTGCAGGCCGACGGGCGGCTGCCCGTGCGTGCCCGCGACCAGCAGGTCCTCGACCTCGCGGTCCCCGAGGCCTTCGCGTACGTGCTCGAACGGATGACCGCGATCATCGGCGAGTACGGCATCGAGTACGTCAAGTGGGACCACAACCGGGACCTCGTCGAGGCCGGGCACGCGGGCGGGGGCGCGGCCGTGCACGAGCAGACGCTGGCCGCCTACCGGCTTATGGCGACGCTCAAGGAACGGTTCCCGACGCTCGAGATCGAGTCCTGCGCGTCGGGCGGCGGGCGCGTGGATCTCGGCGTGATCGAGCACACCGACCGGGTGTGGGTGTCCGACGACATCGACCCGCTCGAACGACAGCAGATGCACCGGTGGACCCAGCAGCTCCTGCCGCCGGAACTGCTCGGCGCGCACGTCGCCAGCGGGCGGAACCACTCCACCGGCCGCGTGCACGACCTGGCGTTCCGCGCCGGCACCGCGATCACGGGCCACTTCGGCATCGAGTGGGACCTCGTCGAGGCCACCCCGGAGGAGGAGTCGGCGCTCGCCGAGTGGATCGCCCTCCACCGCGAGTGGCGTCCGCTGCTGCACGGCGGGGACCTCGTGCGGATGGACGAGGTCGACGACTCCCGCCTCGTGTACGGCACCGTCGCCCCGGACCGGCAGCGCGCGGTCTTCTTCCTCGCGAGCGTCGGCCGGTCCGAGGTGTCCGGCTCCGGGCGCCTGACGTTCCGCGGGCTCGACCCGGACACCTCGTACCGGGTCGACCCGGTCGTGGTCGGCGCGGGGTTCGGCGTCGTCGCACCGCCGTGGTGGTCGGGGGACCGGGTCTTCCGCGGCCGCACGCTCGAGACGGTGGGCGTGCAGCCACCGCTGGTCCCGGCGGACTGCGTGGTGCCGTTCCGACTCACGGCCGTCTGAGCAGCGGCCAGGAGGCGCGGCGCGGCCGGGCTGTGCGGGTCGCCTCGGCCGCGTGGCGCGCCCGGTAGGCTTCCGGTCATGCCGCACCCCGGACACGCGACACGTGCCACGCCGGTCTGGGCCCTGAAGCTCGCGGTCGTCACGGGACTCGTCGGGGTGGCCGGCGGGATCGCCGGCGTCTCGGTGTGGCTCGCGCTGCAGCTCATCCAGTTCGTCGCGTTCGGCTACCCGTTCGGCGGCCACCTCGAGGCGGCGGACGCCCCGAGCGCGCTGAACCGCTTCCTGGCGCTCCTCGCCGCCGGCGTCCTGACCGGTGTCGCCTGGTGGGCACTCCGACGCTGGGGCCGTCCGGTGGTCTCGGTGCCCGCTGCCGTCGGCGGGAAGCGGATGCCCGCCCTCGCGACGGTGGCGAACGCGGGCGTCCAGATCCTCGCCGTGGGGCTCGGAGCGTCGATCGGAAAAGAGGTGGCGCCGCGCGAGATCGGGGCGTGGCTGTCCCAGCTCGTCACCGCGCGGGCCGGGCTGACCGCCCGCGAGACCAAGATCCTCGTCGCGTGCGGCGCCGCTGCCGGCCTGGCGGCGGTGTACGACGTCCCGCTCGGCGGTGCCCTGTTCGCGGTCGAGGTGCTGCTCGGCGAGCTCACGTTCGCGACCGCCCTGCCGGCCTTCGCGACGAGCGCGATCGCGGCCTTCGTGGCGCGCCTCGTGATCCCGGACGAGGTGCTCTACCACGTGCCCTCCATGCACCTCTCGTCGTCCCTGCTCGTCTGGGCCGTGCTCGTCGGACCGGTGCTCGGGTTCGCCGGCGTCGGCTTCGTGAAGCTCACGAACCGGTTGCAGGGGATCGCGCCGAAGGGGTGGCGGCTGCTCGTGGTGCTGCCGGTCGTGTTCGCGATGGTCGGCCTCATCGCCGTCCCCTTCCCGGAGATCCTCGGCAACGGCCGGGCGCTCGGCGTCCTCGCGATGAACACCTCGCTCGACGACGGATCGGTCGCGGGGCTGTCCCCGATCCTGTTCCTGCTCGCGCTCGGTGTCGTCCGGACCATCACGACCTCGGCGACCATCGGGGCGGGTGCGGTCGGCGGCACGCTCACCCCGTCCATCGCGATCGGTTCGGCCGTCGGCGGTGGCCTCGGCGGCCTGTGGCTCCTGCTCTGGCCGACCGACGGACCGAGCCTCACCGCGTTCGCGTTCATCGGTGCGGCGGCGTTCCTCGCAACCACCATGCGGGCGCCCTTCACCGCGCTCGTGCTCGTCGTCGAGTTCACCCAGCAGGGCACCGACATCCTCATCCCGTCGCTCCTGGCCGTCTCGGGCTCGGTCGCGGTCGGCTACGTGCTCGCCCGTCGTCGCAGCGCGCAGATGGTCTGAACAGTTCGTCACGATCCGGTGCGCGGCTCGCCCGGCGCGCCTACGATCGGCCGCACGACGGGGCGTCCGGTTCCGTCCCCGAGACGAGGAGTGACCGATGGCGGGGTTCGACGACATCACCAAGAAGGCCCAGGAGTTCCTGAAGGACGGCAAGGTCCAGGACGCCCTGAAGAGCGAGAAGGCCGAGGGGATCAGCGACAAGGTGCTCGACGGTGTCGCCGACGCCGTGAAGAAGGCGACCGGCGGCAAGTTCGACGACAAGATCGACGGCGCCCGCGATGCCGCGGACAAGCAGGTCGGCAACGAGTGACGCGCTTCCCGCGCGACGAGTGACGCGCTTCCCGCGCACCGTGCGAACGGCCCCGGACCACGTGTCCGGGGCCGTTCGCCGTCAGCGGTGTCCGTCCGACTGGACTCCTGGCCGCGGGCAGACCACGATTGACGGGTGACTGTCGTGGCGCCGAACCAACCGCTCACCGAGTCCGAGGTCGAGGCGATCAAACAGGACTTCCCGATCCTCCAGCAGGAGGTCAACGGGTTCCCGCTCGCCTACCTCGACTCCGGGGCCACCGCCGAACGACCCCGGCAGGTCCTCGACGCCGAACGCCGGTTCCTCGAGCACGACAACGCCGCCGTCCACCGCGGTGCGCACACCCTCGCCGCCCTGAGCACCGACGCGTACGAGGACGCCCGTGCCACGGTCGCCGGGTTCATCGGTGCCGCGACGCCGTCCGAGGTCGTCTGGACCGCGAACGCCACCGACGCCCTGAACCTGGTCGCCTACGGCATGGCGAACGCCAGCCGTGGTCGCGGCGGCGTCGACGCCGAGCGGTTCCGGCTGGCAGCCGGTGACGAGATCCTCGTCACCGAGGCCGAGCACCACGCGAACCTCGTGCCGTGGCAGGAACTCGCCGCGCTGACCGGCGCGACCCTGCGCTGGGTCCCGGTCGCCGACGACGGCACCTGGACGGCCGAGGCCGCAGCCGCACTGGTCTCCGACCGGACGAAGGTCGTCGCCTTCGCCCACGTGTCGAACGTGACGGGCATGATCGCCCCGGTGTCGGCGGTCGTCGCCGCCGCTCACGCACACGGTGCGCTCGTCGTGCTCGACGCGTGCCAGTCGGCCCCGCACCGACCGCTCGACGTGCAGGAGCTCGGCGTCGACTTCGCGGCGTTCTCCGGCCACAAGATGCTCGGGCCGAACGGCATCGGCGTGCTCTGGGGCCGCCACGAGCTGCTCGACGCCCTGCCGCCGTTCCGCACCGGTGGTTCGATGATCACCACGGTGACGATGGAGGGCTCCGAGTACATGCCGGCGCCCGAGCGGTTCGAGGCCGGCACGCAGCCCGTCTCGCAGGCCGTCGCCCTCGCCGAGGCCGTGCGGTACCTGCAGGGCATCGGCACGGAGCGGATCCGCGCGCACGAGGAACACCTCGCGGAACGCATGCTGACCGGACTCGCCGCCGTGCCGGGGATCCGCGTCGTCGGTCCGCCGGCCGGTGTGCCGCGCTCGGGACTCGTGTCGTTCGACGTCGACGGCGTGCACGCCCACGACGTCTCCCAGTACCTCGACGCCCAGGGAATCGCCGTGCGCTCCGGCCACCACTGCGCCCAGCCGCTGCACCGCCGCCTCGGCCTCGTCGCCACGAGCCGCGCGAGCACGTACGTCTACACGACCGAGCAGGACGTCGACCGGTTCCTCGCCGCCGTCGGCGAGGTCCGCCACTACTTCGGAGCCACCGCGTGAACGCCCTCGACTCGCTCTACCAGCAGGTCATCCTCGACCACGCGAAGGCCCGGCACGGCGACGGCGAGCTGCCCGACGCCGACGCCGAGCACTTCGAGCGCAACCCCACCTGCGGCGACGAGATCACCGTGCGCGTCCGGCTCGAGCCGGGGACCGAGCGCATCGCCGCACTCGCGTGGCAGGGGGACGGCTGCTCGATCTCGATGGCCTCGGCGTCGGTCCTCACGGACATGGCGGTCGGCCGCACGGTGCCCGAGCTCCTCGCCCTCACCGAGGAGTTCCGCGCGATGATGCGGTCCCGGGGTGCCGGCGAGCCGGACGAGGACGTGCTCGAGGACCTCATCGCCTTCCACGGCGTCTCGAAGTTCGTCATGCGGGTCAAGTGCGGGATGCTCGCGTGGGTGGCGGCCGAGGCCGCCGCGCGCGAGGCGACCACGCGCTCCTGACGCGACCGGTCTGCGGTCCGGGAGGCGCGGGTCGGGCCCGCACCGTCCCTCCTGGACCGCAGTCCGCACGTCACGGTTCGTCACCATGCGTGACGCACGGGGGAACGAGCCGTAGCGTCACGGCCGTGAGCACGAACAGCGAGCACCGCCAGATCCGGTTCAACGCCTTCGACATGAACTGCGTGGCGCACCAGTCCTCCGGGCTCTGGCGCCACCCGCGCGACCGGTCCCGTCACTACAACGACCTGTCCTACTGGACCGGCCTCGCGCAGCTCCTCGAACGCGGGAACTTCGACGGCATCTTCATCGCCGACGTCCTCGGCACCTACGACGTGTACGGCGACTCGAACGAGGCCGCGCTCCGCACCGGGTCGCAGGTCCCCGTGAACGACCCGATCCTGCTCGTCTCCGCGATGGCGTCGGTGACCGAGCACCTCGGCTTCGGGATCACCGCCGGGACCGCCTACGAACACCCGTACCCGTTCGCCCGGCGCATGTCGACGCTCGACCACCTCACGAAGGGCCGTGTCGGCTGGAACGTGGTGACGGGCTACCTGCCGAGCGCCGCGCGGAACATGGGCCAGACCGACCAGCTCTCGCACGACGACCGCTACGACGTCGCCGACGAGTACCTCGAGGTCCTCTACAAGCTGTGGGAGGGCTCGTGGGAGGACGACGCCGTGGTCGAGGACCGCGAGACCGGCGTCTTCACCGACCCCGCCAAGGTGCACCCGATCGAGCACCACGGCACGCACTTCGACGTCCCCGGGATCCACCTCTCCGAACCGTCCGTGCAGCGCTCGCCCGTGATCTACCAGGCCGGGGCCTCGCCGCGCGGCATCCGCTTCGCGGCCGAGAACGCCGAGGCGGTGTTCGTCGGCGCGCCGACCGTCGAGCAGCTCGCCGTGACGGTCGGGAAGGTCCGCGACGCCCTGGAGGCCGCCGGCCGCGACCGGTACGCCGCCCGCGTCTACACGCTGCTGACCGTGATCACCGACGCCACCGACGAGCTCGCCCAGGCGAAGTACGAGGACTACCTGTCGTACGCGTCGGAGCTCGGCGCGCTCGTGCTGAACTCCGGCTGGATGGGTGTCGACCTGTCGCAGTGGGACCTCGACGAGCCCCTCGGGGACGTCGAGTCGAACGCGATCCAGTCGGCGGCGGCCAACATCGCGGCGGCCACCGGGTCCGACGGGTCGAAGTGGACGATCCGGGACCTCGCCCGGCACACCGCGATCGGCGGCCTCGGCCCCGTCGCGGTCGGTGGCGGTGCGACCATCGCCGACCGGCTCGTCGAGATCCAGGAGCAGACCGACGTGGACGGCTTCAACCTCGCCTACGCGGTGACACCCGGCACGTGGGAGGACGTCATCGAGTTCGTCGTGCCGGAGCTCCGCGCCCGCGGCGTCTACCCCGACGGGTACGAGCCCGGCTCCCTGCGGCACAAGCTGCACGGCCGCGGCGACCGGCTGCCGGCGGAGCACCGCGGGGCGTCGTTCCGGGTCGGGGAGCAGGCGGTCGTACGCTGAACGGGTGACCGGGTCGTCGTTCGTCGTGCGGGCCGCCGCCCGGGACGAGGCCGCGGCCTGCATCGAGCTGTGGACGGCGGCGGTCGCGGCGCGGGACGGTGTGCCCCGGTCGGCGGCGGTCCGGGACCGTGCGCGGTCGAAGTTCGCGGCTGCCCGTGTCGCACTCGTCGTGGCGTCCTCGCCGTCGTCGGCCGCGCTCGCCGGCTCCGTGCCCGCGGGGTCTGCGCCCGCCGGCTCCGCGCCCGCCAGCCCCGCGCCCGCCGGCTCTGTGTCGGCGGCCTCCGCACTCGCCGGCTTCGCGCTCGTCACCGAGCCGGGGACGGGACTGCCGGGCGACCCGGACGATGCGGCGTACCTCTCGCTGCTCGCCGTCGATCCGCGCGCGCAGGGCCACGGACTCGGTCGGTCCCTGCTGCAGCGCGCCGTCGCCGAGGCCGGTGCCGCCGGGTACGCCCGGACCCTGCTGCACGCCCTCGACGACAACGCGCCGGCGCTCCGGCTGTACCGCGGCGCGGGGTTCGAACCCGTCGGCGAGCCCTTCCCGCACGCGCTGAGCGGCCGGCCCACCCGTGCGTGGGTCGCGGACGGCGCCCGGACGGCTCCGGCTACGCGGGTTCGGGCAGGGGCGACTGCAGCGCGTCCACCGCACTCGGCCACGGGGCCCACTTCGCCCGGGGCGCCACGAGCAGGTACGGCTGGGGCGTCGGGTAGCTGACGAGTTCGAGCGTCGATCCCCACGGGGTCCTCGTGTAGACGAACCGGTTCCCCTCGCCGGCCTCGAGCCCGCGCAGGTCTCGCGGGTCCGAGTTGCGGGTGCCCCCGGCGGCCTCGATGCGGGCGAGCGTGTCGTCGAGGTCGTCGGTGTGGATCGCGAGGTGCTGCCAACCGATGTCCGCGGGGTGCACCGCGCCGCGCTGGTCCGGTCCGAGGTACTCGAAGAGCTCCAGCCCCGGCCCCTCCGGGAGCGCGAGCATGCGCATCGCGCCCTGCGCCATCGTCGACGGGATCCCGAGGTAGCGGTGCGCCTCGGGGGTGCCGTTCGGCTCCTCCGAGCGGCACCGCATGTCGTACAGGACGACGGCGTCGAACGCCGCCTCGAAGAACGCCGTGGCTGCGTCGATGTCCGGCACCGTGACGCCCACGTGGTCGATCCTGATTCCCCTGCTCATACGACGATCGTGACAGCTCGGCGACCGGACGTTCCGGCCGGTGGCCGAGGGTGCGGTCCCGATGCGGCTTCCCGCACTCCGCACGAGGTGAGGTGAGGCTGTCCTCACCAGAAAACCCCTGATCAGGGTAGCCTCACCATGCTGGCGCCGCTCGCGACGGCGTGGCATCCTGACGTCCATGTCGACCGCAACCGACCTCGTCCTCCCCACCACCGACCACGACGCCGCCAGCGCCGCCAAGCTGAACTGGCTGCGCGCCGGCCTCCTCGGCGCCAACGACGGTATCGTCTCGGTCGCGGCGGTCCTCGTCGGGGTCGCCGGTGCCGGGGCCGGGACCGGACCGGTCGTCGCCGCCGGGACCGCTGCGCTCGTCGGCGGGGCCGTGTCGATGGCCCTCGGCGAGTACGTGTCGGTCAGCGGTGCCCGCGACGCGCAGCGCACCGGCCAGGCCGCGCAGCAGGCGCAGCTCGAGGCGGAGTCGGAGGACGCCGGCACGATCGCCGCGCACTACCGCGCGCTCGGGGTCGACCCCTCGGTGGCGAGCGCCGTCGCCGACGAGCTCGTGCGCCCCGAGGTCCGCAGCCGACGCGCCGCCGCAGCGCTCCGCGACGCCGAGGACGAGGTCGTCAGCCCGTGGCGTGCCGCCTGGGTGTCGGCGGCGACCTTCACGACCGGCGCCGCCCTGCCCTTCCTCGCGATGCTCCTCAGCCCGGAGTCCGCGCGCGTCGCCGTGACGGTGGTCGCGGTGCTCGTGGCGCTGGCCGCCACCGGGACAACCGGCGCGGCGCTCGGCGGTGCCCCGCGCACGCGGGCGACGATCCGCGTCGTCACCGGGGGCGCACTGGCACTCGCCGCGACGTACGCCGCCGGGGCGATCCTCGGGGCGCACGCGCTCTGAGGCGTCGACGGGCTCCGCCCCGCTACGGTGCGGCCGGACCCCCGGCCGCGAGCTCGGCCGCCAGCGAGGCGTTGCGGTCCCGGATGAGCCGCGGCAGGTAGCGGGCGAGTGCGAGGCGTTCCGCGGCGAGTCCGAGCACACCGAGCGGTGCGCGGAACGCGATCTCGTCGACCATGCGCGTCCCGTCGGCCGTCGCCTCGAACCGGTGCTCGTGCCGGAACCGGGCGAACGGTCCACGCACCTGTTCGTCGACGAACCGGTGCGGCGCCTCCAGTGCCGTGATCCGACTCGTCATCCGCCACACGATCCCGAAGTGCCGGGCGCGCCACGTGACGGACTCACCGAGCCCGATCGTCCCGGTGGTGGTGCCGTCGACCGCCCGCTCGCCGCTCGCGGCCATGGAGCGCTCGTGCGCGCCGATGTCGAGCGACAGCCGGAACACGCGCTCCGGCGGGGCGGAGAGGTCGGTGACGACCCGGAACGCGACGGTCACGGGACCGGCCAGGCGGTGCGGACCGACCGGTCGTCGTCACGCAGGACGGCGGCGAGCAGCTGGTCGTGCCGCACGCCGTGCTGCAGCACCGCGGACCGCTGTCGGCCCTCGTACCGCAGCCCCAGGCGCTGGGCGACCGCGATCGAGCCGCGGTTCTCCGCCATCGCGCGCCACTGGACGCGGACCAGTCCGAGCCCCTCGGGCGCCGGCGCGAACGCCCACCGGAGCACCCGGTCCGCCGCCTCGGTCACGAAGCCCTGCCCGCGGGCGTCGGGGTGGGTGGCGTACCCGATCTCGGCACCGCCGGCGGCGAAGCCGAACAGCCCGACCGTCCCGAGCAGCCGGGGGTCGTCGGACCGTCGGATGGCGAACTCGTAGCGGACGTCCGAGTCCCAGCCCTCCTGCACCACGGCCGTGAGCCAGTGGTGGGCCTCGGCGTGGCCGTACGGTTCCGGCATCGGGATGAACGCCACGACGTCGGGATCGGTCGCGTACGCGACGACGTCGTCGGCATCGGAGAGCTCGGGGACCGAGAGGACCAGCCGCTCGGTCCGGAGCGTGACGGGGTCCATGGGGCGAGCCTAGCGAGCGGCCGGGCCGCGGTAGCGTCGAGGGCATGACGTTCGACGCGCTCCCGTTCCCGGTCATCGACGGACACAACGACCTGCCGTGGGAACGGCGGGAGACCCACGACTCCGGCGTCGAGGGCATCGACTCCGAGCAGGGATCGCTGCACACCGACCTGCCGAAGCTCCGGGCCGGAGGCGTCGTCGGCCAGTTCTGGTCGGTCTTCGTCCCGACGGACGTCCCCGACCCCGTCCGGGCGACGCTGCAGCAGGTCGACCTCGCGCACCGGATCATCGAGCGCTGGCCGGACGCCCTCGCCCTCGCCCGCACCGCCGCCGAGGTCCGCGCCGCGATCGACTCCGGCCGCACCGCGTCGCTGCTCGGTGCCGAGGGCGGTCACTCGATCGGCGACGACCTGGCGGTGCTCCGCGACCTCGCCCGCCTCGGGGTGCGGTACATGACCCTCACGCACAACGACGACACGCCCTGGGCCGACTCGGCCACCGGCTCCCACCCGCACGGCGGCCTGACCGACCGTGGGCGCGAGGTGGTGGCCGAGATGGAGCGGATCGGGATGCTCGTCGACCTGTCGCACACGTCGCCGGAGACGATGCGCGACGCCCTCGACGTCGCCACGCAGCCCGTCGTGTTCAGCCACTCGTCGACGATCGCCGTGAACGACCACCCCCGGAACGTGCCGGACGACGTCCTCGCCCGCCTCGGGGACAACGGCGGCGTCGTGATGATCACCTTCGTGCCGAAGTTCGTGTCCCGCGCGTGGGCCGACTGGGAGGACGCCGGATCGGTCGGGGAGCCCCCGCTCGTGACGGTGTCGGACGTGGCGGACCACGTCGAGCACGCGCGGGACGTCGCCGGCGCGGCGCACATCGGGCTCGGTGGCGACTACGACGGCACGCCCGTGCTCCCGCCGGACCTCCGCGACGTGTCGCGCTACCCGGTGCTGGCGGCGGAACTGCAGCGGCGTGGGTGGGGTGCCGACGACCTCCGGGCGCTCGCCGGTGGCAACGTGATGCGGGTGCTCGAGGCGACGGACGAGCGGTTCGCGCGGACGGCGCACGTGCGCTGACGACGGGGGCGCGGGCGCGGTGCGCCGTGCGCGGGTCCAGCACGCAGGGTTTCGCGCGCAGCGACACATTTCGCGATCGGGGACGCGAGAAGTGTCGGTGAGCGCGAACGGTTGCGGGCGGACCAGGCCGTTGGACGGGAGGCGCGGTGCGCGCCGGGCGCGCAGCGCGCGTCACACAGGCAGCACCACCCGGGGTCCGATCGCTAGGATCGCAGCGCACGCCGTGCCTCCAGGGCGGAGGCACGCGACCTGACCCGATGAGGACGGTACCGATGAGCGGCACGATCCACGATGACATCTCGCAGGCGTTCGGGAACACGCCGCTGGTGCGGCTGAACCGCCTCCCGAAGGAGGGCGGCGCCGAGATCCTGGCGAAGCTCGAGTTCTACAACCCGGGTGCGAGCGTGAAGGACCGGCTCGGTGTCGCGATCGTCGACGCGGCGGAGGCGTCCGGCGAGCTGCAGGCGGGTGGGACCATCGTCGAGGGGTCGTCCGGCAACACCGGCATCGCGCTCGCCCTGGTCGGCGCCGCCCGCGGGTACCGGGTCGTCATCACGATGCCCGAGACCATGAGCGTCGAGCGCCGCGCGCTCATCCGCGCCTACGGTGCCGAGATCGTCCTCACCCCGGGGTCCGAGGGCATGAAGGGCGCCGTCTCGAAGGCGGAGCAGATCGTCGCCGAGACACCCGGTGCGATCCTCGCCCACCAGTTCGAGACGCCCGCGAACGCGGCGATCCACCGGAAGACCACGGCGGAGGAGATCCTCCGCGACACCGAGGGGCACGTCGACGTGTTCGTGGCGGGCGTCGGGACCGGTGGCACGATCACCGGCGTCGGACAGGTCCTCAAGGAGCGGGTTCCCGGCGTGCAGATCGTCGCGGTCGAGCCGAAGGACTCGCCGCTGCTGACCGAGGGCAAGGCCGGCCCGCACAAGATCCAGGGCATCGGCGCGAACTTCATCCCCGAGGTCCTCGACCAGAGCGTCATCGACGAGGTCTTCGACGTCGAGCTCGACGACGCGCTCCGGGTCGCCCGCGCCCTCGGCACCGAGGAGGGGATCCTCTCCGGCATCTCCTCCGGCGCGATCATCCACGCCGCCATCGAGATCGCCGCGCGTCCCGAGAACGTCGGCAAGCGCGTCGTCGCGATCGTCTGCGACACCGGTGAGCGCTACCTGTCGACGGTGCTCTTCGAGGGGCTCACTGCGTGACGTCAGCCCGACGTCGTGGCGTGCTGCGGACCGTCCGTGAGGACCTGGCCGCAGCACGCCGCGGTGATCCCGCAGCGCGCGGGGACCTCGAGAACGCCGTGGTGTACTCCGGCCTGCACGCGATCTGGACCTACCGGATCACGCACCGGCTCTGGCTCGCGACGGGCCTGCCGGGATCACGCTTCGCGGCCCGGGTCATCGCGCAGATCGCCCGGTCGGCGACGGGCATCGAGATCCATCCCGGTGCGCGCATCGGGCGACGGTTCTTCATCGACCACGGCATGGGTGTCGTCGTCGGGGAGACCGCGGTGATCGGCGACGACGTCGTGCTCTTCCACGGGGTGACCCTCGGCGGCCGCGGAGGCGAGCACGGACCGGGCGCCCGTCGGCACCCGGCGGTGGGGGACCGCGTGGTCCTCGGTGCCGGGTCGTCCCTGATCGGGGCGATCACGGTCGGTGCCGACTCCGTCGTCGGGGCCAACACCGTGGTGACGAAGGACGTCCCGCCGGGGTCGGTGGTCACCGGGGTCGCCGGGACCGCCCGCCCACGCTCCGGACACGAGGGCGTCCCGCCCCTCTGACCCGCGCCGCGCCCGCGCCCGCGCCGCGCCGGCGCGGGCCCGCGCCGAGCGCGAGACTCGCCGTGGCGGGCCCATTAGCGGGCCGGGGGCCGCCGAAGTGTGCGCGGGGCCGGGGGGGGGCGGCGGGGGGGGGGGCGGGGGGGGCGGCGGGGGCCGGCCGGGGGGGCGGGCGGGGGGGGGGGGGGGGCCCGGCGGCCCCCCGCCCCCCCGGCCCGCCCTCGTCCGCGTCAGCGGATGATCGAGATGTTGTCCGCCTGCGGGCCCCGTTTGCCTGGGCCGACGTCGTACTGCACGTGGTCGTTCTCCTCGAGCGACCGGTACCCGGTCGTCACGACGATGCTCGAGAAGTGCGCGAACAGGTCCTCGGACCCGTCGTCGGGCTGGATGAAGCCGTAGCCCTTGCTGTGGTCGAACCACTTCACGGTGCCGGTGGGCATCTGCGTCAACACGGCGTCAGTGGATGCGCAGCTGCGCGACCATGGGGCACGCGAACGGGTCGCGGGCGGCGAGCCCGACCCGGTTCAGGTACCGGACGACGATGCCGTAGGAGCGCAGCAGCGTGGTCTCGGTGTACGGCACGTCGAGCGTGTCGCAGTGGTCGCGGACGAGCAGGCGGGCCTGCTTCAGCGCCGGACGCGGCATCGACGGGAAGAGGTGGTGCTCGACCTGGTAGTTCAGGCCGCCCATGAGGAACGAGACCCACCAGCCGCCGCGGATGTTGCGGGAGGTGCGGACCTGGCGCGAGAAGAAGTCGACCTTGGCGTCGTGCGCGATGGTCGGCATGCCCTTGTGGTTCGGCGCGAACGAGGCGCCCATCATCACGCCGAAGACGGCGAGCTGGACCCCGAGGAACGCGCAGGCCATGCCGAACGGCAGGAACCAGAACACGATCGTCAGGTAGATGCCGAAGCGGGCGACGAGCAGCACGGCCTCGAGCCAGCGGTGCTTCACGTCGGCCTTGGTGCCGTTGCCGGTGACGATGCTCATCACGGCGTAGCGGTGCAGGTTCAGGCCCTCGAGCGTGAGCAGGGGGAAGAACAGCCAGCCCTGGAAGCGCATGAACGTCGTCATGAGCGGGCCCTTCACCGACGCTGCGTCCTCCGGCAGGAACCGGATGCCGTCCGGCGCGATGTCCGGGTCCTTTCCGACGGTGTTCGGGTTGCCGTGGTGGCGGGTGTGCTTGTTCATCCACCACGAGTAGCTGAGGCCGACCATGAACGTGCCGAGCCAGCGGCCAGCGTGGTCGTTCCACTTCTGCGAGGCGAAGACCTGGCGGTGCGCGGCCTCGTGGGAGAGGAACGCGAACTGCGTGAAGAGGACGCCGAGGGCTCCGGCGACGATGAGCTGGAACCACGAGTCGCCGAGGAACGCGAACGCGACCCAGGCGAGGGCCATGGTGCCGACGAGACTGCCGAACAGCGACCAGTAGAAACCGGTGCGGCGGCGGAGGAGGCCGTTGTCCTTCACCTGCGCCAGCAGCGCGGAGTAGGTCGAGGTGCCCTTGCGGGGACCAGTGGCGGGACGAGTGCGGGTGTAACCCGGCGCGAGCGGAGTGGTGGTCATGAGGACCGACCTTCCGTTACGGATCGGTCCTTCAACCAATGCGAGTGAGTTCACGCGTTTGCGCTTGGCGCGACACTAAGGGCAGAACATGCGTGTTCGCCTGGGAGTCCGGATTGCGTGGACGGACGGTCCCCGGCCCGGGCGCGGCGCGGGCTGAGCCAGCTCTCACGGTCCACGCCGGACGCCGGACTGGCCGCGTCGTAGCGTTCAGCGCACACGACCAGGAGGCACCGATGCCCGATCCGTTCCCTCGCCGAGGCCGCACCACCGCGTGGCTGGTCGCGAGCCTCGTCCTCGCCGTCGCGGGCGGCGCGCTCGCGGCTCCGGCATCCGCGGACGCGGCCGTCGACCCCGCCGGGCTGCAGATCGACGACGTCGTCACCACGCAAGTGGCGTTCCACGACACCGCGTCGTGGGCGTTCACCGTGCAGGACGTCGGAACCGCGGCCACAGCCGGCCCGGTCCACCTCGGATTCGCGTACGACACCGGTACCAACCCGGCGGACGCAGCATCGCTCCGTGCCTTCGACCACGTCACCGTCGCGAGCACCTCCGGGCGCTGCTCGCTCGACACGACCAGACGGAAGGCGTCCTGCACGCTGCCCGCGCTCCGACCCGGCGCCTCGGTCACGATGACGACGACGGCGCGGCAGGTCTCGGACATCAGGGACACCCGCTTGACGGGCTGGGAGTTCCAGGCCGTGGACGGCTCGTCCGATCCGGAGGTGCCGTACGACAGTCGGATCAGCGGCACCACGATCGTCCCGACCCACGGCGCGTTCGACGGTGCTGCCGCCACCGCCGGCGGAATCGCGGTGTCGGGGTGGGCCGTCGACGTCGAGCGCGCTGCTGACCCGATGGACGTGGCCGTGGACATCGACGGCACCCAGGCGGCGCTCCTCACCACCACGAGGCCGCGCGCCGACGTCGACCGGGCGCTGCACGTGTCCGGGGCGCACGGCTTCCGAGGGGTGGTCCGGGCAGGGTCGGGGGTGCACCGCGTGTGCATCACCGCGGCCGACCCGTACTGGGGCACGAGCGGCATCGACCTCGGGTGCCGGAGCGTGCGGGTCCCCTGACCCGCCCGGACGGACGAGGACGCGTTCGTCTGCCACGATCGACACATGCCTCTCGACGGACGTCCCCTCGAACGCCTCGGCTTCCTGACCATCGGGTCGTTCGACCCGGCACGCCCCGGACTCGGTCACGAGGAGACGCTCCGGGTCATCGAGCGCGCCGAGGCCCTCGGCTTCGACAGCGCGTGGCTGCGACACCGGCACGTGCAGCACGGCATCTCCTCCCCCGTCGCGGTCATGGCGGCGGCGTCGCAGCGGACCTCCCGGATCGCGCTCGGGACGGCCGTCACCCCGATCGGCGCGGAGAACCCGTTCCGTCTCGCCGAGGACCTGGCGACGGTCGACGTGCTGCTCGGCGGTCGCCTCAACCCCGGCTTCTCGTCGGGCACGCCCATGAACTACGACCTCTACCGGGAGGCGCTCTACCCGGACACCGCCGAGCACGAGGACTTCAGCGAGACCCGACTCCTGCGCTTCCGCGACCTGGTGCGGGGTGTTCCGATCGTCGACGTGGCCGAGCGTCGCGGCATCGAGGAGTTCGCCACGACCGTCCAGCCGCAGAGCCCCGGCCTCGCCGACCGGCTCTGGTACGGCACGGGCAGCACGCGGTCGGCGGTGTGGGCCGCGCAGAACGGCTTCCACCTGCTGACCTCGAGCGTCACTCGGAGCGAGAGCGGCACGGACTTCGCCACGAACCAGCGCGCCCAGGTCGAGGCCTACCTCGAGGCGCACCCGTCCCCGAGCACCGCCCGCGTCTCGCAGGGCCTCGTCGTGATCCCCACCGACACGGCGACGCCCGAGCAGGAGGCCCGCTACCGGGCCTACGTCGAGGGTCGGTCGGGCCGCGTCGGCGTGCCGATGGGACCCGGGAAGCTGCTGTTCGCGGCCGACCTGGTCGGGACGTCGGCCGAGATCGCGGACCGGCTCCGTGCGGACGCCGGCTACCAGGTGGCGACGGAGGTCGCGTTCGCACTGCCGTTCTCGTTCGAGGCGGAGGACTACGCGCAGATCGTCACGGACATGGCGGAGCGGCTCGGGCCGGCGCTCGGGTGGGAGCCGGAGCGCTCGGCGACCACCGGTCGCTGACGTGGTCGCCCGGAGGGATCGCGCGGGTCGCACCGTTCCGGGATGCATGCGGCGCCGGGAACGCAGAAGCCCCGACGGAACGGTGGTTCCGTCGGGGCTTGTCGGTCGGGCTGACAGGATTTGAACCTGCGACCCCTTGACCCCCAGTCAAGTGCGCTACCAAGCTGCGCCACAGCCCGCGAGCCCCGAGGGACCCACGTCGCCCGCGTCCGACCGGAGCGCGGAGCAACCCGACCAGCATAGCGGACGACGGACCCCTCCGACGCCACGCACTGTCGTCCCGCGCGCGTCGCCCCGCGGTTCGTCCCGGGACGTCGTCGAGCGCGCACGACACCCGTCGGATTCCCAGGGTCCCCGCCATCCGGCTCGTAGGGTGGCCCGATGCGTTCCGGCCCCACCTCCCGTGTCCTCCTCGCACTCGCAGCGACAGGTCTGCTGCTCGGAGCCGCCGGGTGCACCGGGGCCCAGTCCGGGCCGACCCGGGCGACCCTGGCGAAGGCGACGGCACAGACCGTGTCGGTCGCGGTAGCGTCCGACGCCGTCGACCGATCGGTCCGGACGAGCCGCGCGTTGTTCGCGTCCGCTCCCGGAGCCGTCGTCGCGCCGGCCGGTGACGCCGACGCCGTGCGGTCCGCGGCGAGCGCCGCCGAGGCGGCCCACGTCCCGGTCCTCCTCACCGACGGGGACGAGTCGGCCGCACCGGGCGAGTCCCAGGGGAAGGATGGATCGCCCGCCGCGCGCGAGCTGGCGCGCCTCGGCGCCCGGTGGTACCAGGCCGAGGGCGACGTCGCGATCGACACGGACGTCCCGGAGCGGGATGCGCCGGACGGCGGGGACGCGCCGGAGCCGAGCCGCGCCTCCAGGCAGGCCACCGTCGTCGTGGCGGACGCGACCGCTGACGCCGCAGCCGTGGCGACCGCGAAGGCGGCGGGTGCCCGCGTCGTGGCGATGCCGGACGGTGTGACGGACCCCGCGGCCGCGCCGGACGTCGTGACGGCGCTGCACGAGCGACGGGAGCATCCGACGGTGCTGGTGGGGGCCGCGTTCGCCGACCTGCCGGACCCGCAGTGGACCGTCCGCGCCGCCGAGAACGGGTGGCAGCTGCCCGACGGCGGGCAGCGGCCGTTCGACGGGCACCGCTACGTGGCGCTCTACGGCGCGCCGGGAGCCCCCGCGCTCGGTGTCCTCGGCGAGCAGGACCCGACGGCGACGGTGCGGCGCGCGAAGTCCGTCGCGGCGTCATACAAGGGGCTCGGCGACGTGCCGATCACGCCCGCGATGGAGGTCATCGCGACCGTCGCCGCCGGGGACGCCGGAGCGGACGGGGACTACTCCACCGAGCTGCCGGTGTCGACGCTCGAGCCCTACGTCGATGCCGCGCACGACGCCGGGATGCCCGTGATCCTCGACCTGCAGCCCGGGCGCGCGGACTTCCTGTCGCAGGCGAAGCGGTACGAGTCGCTGCTGTCGAAGCCGGGCGTGTGGCTGGCGCTCGACCCGGAGTGGCGGCTCGGGCACGACCAGGTCCCGCTCGAGCAGATCGGGAGCGTGAAGGCGTCCGAGGTGAACGAGGTGTCCTCGTGGCTCGCGGACCTGGTGAAGGAGAAGGGGCTCCCGCCGAAGGCGTTCGTGCTGCACCAGTTCCGACTGTCGATGATCCAGGACCGCGACACGCTCGAGCAGCACCCGGAGCTCGACGTGCTCGTGCACGTCGACGGGCAGGGGTCGCAGCCCGACAAGCAGGCGACGTGGAAGGCGCTGCACGTCGGAGCGCCCGAGGGCATCCACTGGGGCTGGAAGAACTTCTACGACGAGGACACACCGATGCTGACGCCGCAGCAGACGATGGCGGACGTGACGCCGACACCGTCGTTGATCACGTACCAGTAGCGGGTTGCGTGGGTGAGTTGTCCACAGCCGGGAGGCGCGACCCACGTTTCGTCGGTCCCTGCTGACAGCATGGGGTCATGTCTGTTGCTCCGCCGCCCGTCCAGCCGTCCGCCGCGATCGCTGCGGAGGCGCAGGAGGCGCTGCACGCCCTGACCGGGCGGCCGGACGCGGTGTTCCACCCCGGTCAGCTCGAGGCGATCTCGGCGCTCGTCGAGCACCGGCAGCGGGCCCTCGTGGTACAGCGCACCGGGTGGGGGAAGTCCGCCGTGTACTTCCTCGCGACCCTGCTGCTCCGGCGCCGCGGGGGCGGGCCGACGGTGCTCGTGTCGCCGCTGCTGGCGCTCATGCGCGACCAGGTCGCCGCGGCTGCCCGCGCCGGGGTGCGCGCGGTTTCGATCAACTCGGCGAACGCGCACGAGTGGGGTGAGACGCAGGCGGCGCTCGCCCGTGACGAGGTGGACGTCCTGCTCGTCTCCCCCGAACGGCTCAACAACCCGCGGTTCCGCGACGAACAGCTGCCGACGCTGATCGCCCGCATGGGCATGCTCGTCGTCGACGAGGCGCATTGCATCTCCGACTGGGGGCACGACTTCCGACCGGACTACCGGCGACTGGCCGAGCTCATCCGGTCGCTCCCCCACGGCGTGCCCGTGCTCGCCACCACCGCGACGGCGAACGAGCGCGTGGTCGAGGACGTCGCCGAGCAGCTCACCGCCGGCCCCGACGCCCCGGTCTTCACCATCCGCGGGTCCCTCGCACGGGCCTCGCTGCGGCTCGGCGTGCTGTCGCTCCCCGACGCCCGGCAGCGGCTCGGCTGGCTGCTGGCGCACCTCGGTGACCTGCCGGGCAGCGGGATCATCTACACGCTCACCGTCTCTGCAGCCGAGGACATCGCCCGGCTCCTGCGCGACAACGGGTACGCCGTCCGTGCGTACACCGGCCGGACCGACACCGACGAGCGCGAGCAGCTCGAGCAGCAGCTCAAGGGCAACGAACTCAAGGCCCTCGTGGCGACGAGTGCGCTCGGCATGGGGTTCGACAAGCCCGACCTGGGGTTCGTCGTCCACGTCGGCGCCCCGTCCTCGCCTGTCGCCTACTACCAGCAGATCGGCCGCGCCGGACGCGCCACCGACAACGCGGACGTCCTGCTGCTGCCCGGGCGCGAGGACCAGGAGATCTGGCAGTACTTCGCGAGCGCGTCCATGCCGACCGAGGCCCGCGCGTCCGCGGTGCTGGACGCGCTGTCCCGTGACGCCGCGATGTCCACCGTCGCGCTCGAGGGGCTGGTCGACATCAAGCGCTCCACCCTCGAGCTCCTGCTCAAGGTGCTCGACGTCGACGGCGCCGTGCAGCGGGTCGCCGGAGGGTGGGTCGCGACCGGGCAGCCGTGGGAGTACGACGCGCCCCGCTACGAGCGTGTCGCCGCGGCCCGCGCTGCCGAGGCCGCGTCGATGCTCACCTACGAGTCCACCTCGGCGTGCCGCATGCAGCTCCTGCAGCAGGACCTCGACGACCCGTCCGCCGAACCGTGCGGCCGGTGCGACAACTGCGCCGGGGCCTGGTACCCGTCGGACGTCTCGTCGTCCGACGCCTCCGGTGCCGCGGCGGCGCTCGACAAGGTCGGCGTGGAGATCGCCCCGCGCGCCCAGTGGCCATCGGGCATGTCGTCGCTCGGCGTCTCGGTGCGGGGCAAGATCGGCGCCGACGAGCTCGTGCAGCCCGGACGCGCCGTCGCCCGACTCACCGACCTCGGGTGGGGCGGACCGCTGCGCGCGCTGTTCTCGCCGTCCACCGCCGACGCCCCGATCTCCCGCGAACTCGTCGACGGGTGTGTCCGTGCGCTCAAGGACTGGCCGTGGGAGACCCGGCCGACCGGGGTCGTCGCGATGTCCTCGCGGTCGCGGCCCGAGCTCGTGGGCTCGCTCGCGCAGGCGCTGTCCTCGATCGGGCGGCTGCAGTTCCTCGGGACGCTCGGGCGGAACGGTGGGACGCCGCGCGGGGACGGTGCGACGAACAGCGCCTACCGGTTGTCCGGGGTGTGGGACACGTTCGTCGTCGACCCGGCGCTCGGGGCCGCGCTGCAGTCGCACGAGGGGCCGGTGCTGCTCGTCGACGACCTGGTGGACAGCCGGTGGACGATGACCGTCGCCGGGCGGGAACTGCGGCGGGCCGGGGCATCGGCGGTGCTGCCCTTCGCGTTGGCGACGGTGGCCTGAGGTCGCAGCGTCGCTGTCAGGCGGCGCCGAGCGCCTCCAGCTCGGCCACGGCGTCCGCGGGCAGGTCGAACCCCGCCGAGGCGATGTTCTCGTGCAGGTGCCCGACCGACGACGTCCCCGGGATGAGCAGGATGTTCGGCGACCGCTTCAGCAGCCACGAGAGCGCGACCGTCGTCCGTGACACGTGCAGCCGCTCGGCGACACGGTCGAGGGTGGCGTAGTCGATCGGCGAGAAGCCCCCGAGCGGGAAGTACGGCACGTAGGCGATGCCCTGTTCCGCCGTCGACTCCACCAGGGCCTCGTCCTCGCGGCGCGCCACGTTGAACATGTTCTGCACGCACACCACCGGCGCGATGCCCTGCGCCTCGGCGAGCTGCTCGGCCGTCACCGTCGAGACGCCGAGGTGCCGGATGAGCCCCTGCTGCCGGAGCGCCGCGAGCGCCTCGAACTGCGGCGCCAGGCTGCCCGGCTCCGGAGCGTCGAACCCGCCCACCCGGAGGTTGACCACTTCGAGCTGCTCGAGCCCGAGCGTCCGCAGGTTGTCGTGCACCTGCTCGACGAGCTGCTCCGGCTGCCGAGCCTGCGGCCACCGCCCCTTCTCGTCGCGGCGGGTGCCGACCTTCGTCACGATGTGGAGATCGTCCGGGTACGGGTGCAGCGCTTCGCGGATGAGCGCGTTCGTGACGTGCGGGCCGTAGAAGTCCGCGGTGTCGATGTGCGTGATGCCCGCCTCCACCACCGCGCGGAGGACCCGGACGGCCTCGTCGTGGTCCTTCGGCGGGCCGAACACGTTCGGTCCGGCGAGCTGCATGGCGCCGTACCCGAACCGCGTCAGTTCGAGGTCGTCGGCGAGGCGGTACGTCCCGCCGGGGAGCGTGGGGGTGGCGTCGTCGGTCATGGTCCGAGGATGCGCCGTGCTCCCGCGGGTCAGCCGTGGCCGGTGTCCCCCGCCGCGTCCGCTGACGACGCGCGGCGACACTTCCGGGCACCGGCGGGTCCGGGGGGGGGTGACCGGACCACGAGTCGGGGGGGGGGGGGGGGGGGGGGGGGGGGGCCCCCCCCCCGGGGGCCGGCCGGGGGGGGGGGGGCGGCCCCCCCCCCCGCCTCCTGGCCCGTACGCCCTCGCGTCGTCAGGCCGCGCCGATGCCGTCCAGCTCCGCCACCGCGTCCGCCGGCAGGGCGAAGCCCGCCGACGCGACGTTGTCGCGCAGGTGCGCGACCGACGAGGTCCCGGGGATGAGGAGCATGTTCGGCGAGCGCTGCAGCAGCCAGGACAGCGCGACGGTGAGGCGGGTGACCCCGAGTCGGTCGGCGACGGCGTCGAGCGCCCCGGACTGGATCGGCGAGAAGCCGCCGAGCGGGAAGTACGGCACGTAGGCGATGCCCTGTGCGGCGGTGGCGTCCACGAGCGCGTCGTCCTCGCGGCGGGCCACGTTGTACATGTTCTGGACGCAGACCACGGGCGCGATCGTCTGCGCCTCGGCGAGCTGCTCCGCGTCCACCGTGGAGAGCCCGAGGTGCCGGATGAGCCCCTGCTGCTGCAGCTCGGCGAGCGCCTCGAACTGCGGCGCGATGCTGCCCGGCTCAGGCGCGTCGAAGCCGCCCATCCGGAGGTTCACGACGTCGAGCTGCTCGAGGCCGAGGGTGCGGAGGTTGTCGTGCACCTGCTCGACGAGTTCGTGGGGCTCGCGCGCGTGCGGCCACCCACCCTGGTCGTCACGTCGGGCGCCGACCTTCGTCACGAGGTGGAGCCCCTCGGGGTAGGGGTGGAGCGCCTCGCGGATGATCTCGTTCGTGACGTGCGGACCGTAGAAGTCGGACGTGTCGATGTGCGTGATGCCGAGCTCGACGACCGTGCGGAGCACCCGGATCGCCTCGTCGCGGTCGGTCGGGGGGCCGAAGATCCCGGGTCCGGCGAGCTGCATCGCGCCGTACCCGACGCGGGTGAGCTCGAGGTCGTCGGCGAGGCGGTAGGTGCCGCCGGGGAGGTTCGTGTTCGTCATGTCCACCACGATGCGCCGGCAGGCGTCCCCACGGCAGGTCCCCGTGGACCCTGGGAGTGCGGGGACCAGGATCGGTGACCGCAGCCGTCGTAGCATCGGGCCCGTGGACGACAACACGCTCGGCGAGTACCTCCGCGCTCGGCGGGCGCTGGTGCGGCCGGAGGACGCCGGCATCCGGGTGACCGGGGTGCGCCGGACCCCGGGTCTCCGCCGCGAGGAGGTCGCGACCCTCGCGGGCATCAGCGCCGACTACTACCTGCGGCTCGAGCAGGGTCGGGACCGCAACCCCTCTGGGCAGGTCCTCGACGCGGTCGCACGGGTGTTCGGCCTGGACCAGGTGGCCCGCGACTACCTGCACGGGCTCGCCGGCGCCTCCCCCGCGCCGCGTCGGCGGACACCGCGGACCGAGCGGGTGCCGTCGGGCACGCTGCAACTCGTCGACGTGATCGGGCTGCCCGCGTTCGTCGAGGACCGGTCGTTCGACGTCCTCGCCGCGAACGCCCTCGCCACCGAGCTCGCGCCCGGTCTCCGCGCAGGCGAGAACCGCCTCCGGACGATGTTCCTCGACGACGCGGAGAGCGCCCGCTACCCGGACTGGCAGGACCAGATGGCCGGGATGGTCGCCGCGTTCCGGGCGTCGATCGGCACCGACGTGCAGGACCCGGCCGTCACGGCACTCGTGGGCGAGCTGTCCCTCGGCAGCGAGGACTTCCGGCGGCTGTGGGCGCGGCACGACGTCCGGCCGCTCGCGGGCGCGGCGGTCCGGATGTGGCACCCGGAGGTGGGCGACCTCGAGCTGCGGCGGGAGAAGCTCGGCGTCGGCGGCACGGACGGGCAGCTGCTCGTCGTGCACCACGCGGAGCCCGGTTCGGCGTCGGCGGAGCGGCTGGCCGTGCTCGCCTCGCTCGCGGCGTCGCGGGTGGCGGACCGGGTGGCGGACCGACCGGCCGGGACCACCGCCGACTGACGGCGGGGCGGGCTACCGCCGAGCGGGCTTCGGGAAGGTCGTCCGCATGTGGTCCGAGGTGAGGACGTCGCCGATCCCGATCATCAGCAGCGAGAACACGATCTGCTCGATCACCATCCAGAACGGGTAGAGGCCCGGGATCGCCGCGACGACGAGCGTCACGATCGGGAAGATCCGGCTGAACAACCGGAGCCGCTGGTACGCCCAGTAGTACCCGAGCTGCGCACGCCACGCGAAGACGTAGAGCGTCAGCGTGATGAGCAGCACGACGGTCGCCCGGAACCACACCGCCCACGGCACGGTCTCGCCCGCGCGGGTCAGCACCACGGCGACGACGATCGCGGTGAGGCCGACGATGGTCTCCGCGACGAGCAGCCAGCGGATCCACCGGAACGACCGCACGGTGTCGGGGTGTCCGAGCATGTCCTCGCGGATGACGTAGTCGGCCTGCCGTCCGCCCGCGAGGCGGTCCAGCCGCAGCCGGCACCACAGTCGGTCGGCGACGGCGCCGAGGTCGTTGCTGCGGAGGCTCACCAGACAATGGTGCCGCATCCGGCGGGCCGGTCGTGCACCGCGCCCGGCCTGCGGGTGGGTCAGACCGGCAGGAGCACCGCCGACGCGACGACCCGACCGCCCGGACCGCGGAGTTCGAGCGCGTGGACGGGGTCGGGGAGCCGCTCGGCCGAGGTCGCCCCCAGCACGAACGCGACGCCGCGCATGTCCGGGGTGACCGCACCGAGGTCCTCCTCGCGGCCGTCGGGGGACGTGAGGACGGCACGCGTCGCCCCGGCGGGGAGCGCGGGGTCGCCGGCGACCGTGATCGTGAGGGTGTCCCCGTCGGTCCCGAGGATCGTCACGGTGCCGATCGCCCGACCGTCCGCCGCCGTCAGTGTGCCGGCGACGGGCGGGACGCGGCGCCACCAGGCCGTGGTCGACGGGTCGCCGGGGCCGTCCGCCTGCCGGGCCGACGGTTCGGGTGCCACGACGGGTGCGCCGAGGGCGTTGGACGGCGTGAGCGGTCGCTCCGACCCGGCGGCGTCCACCGAGCCGGGCACCGGGGTGGACGTGCCGTCGACCGACCGTGCACCGCCGTCGCCGCGCTGCACGACCACGGCCGTGACGGCTCCGACGACGAGCAGCACGGCGACGCCCCCGGTGAGGAGCACCCGCCGTCCGCTCGCCATCGCACGCCTCAGCGCTTGCGGCGCTCGCGGACCCGCATGTTGACGTTGATCGGCGTCCCGGAGAAGCCCCAGACCTCGCGCAGACGACGCGTGATGAACCGTCGGTACTGCGGGTCGAGGAAGCCCGTGGTGAAGAGCACGAACGTCGGCGGCTGGCTCGAGGCCTGCGTGCCGAACAGGATGCGCGGCTGCTTGCCACCACGGACCGGGTGCGGGTGCTCCTGCACGAGTTCGGCGATGAAGGCGTTGACCTTGCCCGTCGGGATGCGGGTGTCCCACGACTCGAGGGCGGTCTCCAGCGCGGGGACGAGCTTCTCGAGGTGGCGTCCGGTGCGTGCGGAGATGTTCACCCGCGGCGCCCACGACACGTGCGCGAGGTCCTGTTCGATCTCGCGCTCGAGGTAGCGGCGTCGGTCGTCGTCGAGCAGGTCCCACTTGTTGTAGGCCAGCACCAGCGCGCGGCCGGACTCGAGGACGAGGTCGATGATGCGCAGGTCCTGCACGGAGATCGGCTCGGTGACGTCGAGGACGACGACGGCGACCTCGGCCTTCTCGAGCGCTGCGGTGGTGCGGAGCGAGGCGTAGAAGTCGGCGCCCTGCTGCAGGTGGACACGCTTGCGGATGCCGGCGGTGTCGACGAAGCGCCAGACGCGCCCGCCGAGCTCGATCTGCTCGTCCACCGGGTCGCGGGTCGTCCCCGAGAGCTCGTTGACGACGACGCGCTCCTCGCCGGCGGCCTTGTTGAGGAGCGAGCTCTTGCCGACGTTCGGTCGGCCGAGGATCGCGACACGGCGGGGCCCGCCGACCTCCTGCTTGGCGACGGCCGACGTGTCGGGGAGCGTCGCGATGATGAGGTCGAGGAGGTCCGCGACGCCCCGGCCGTGCAGGGCCGACACCGGGTGCGGCTCCCCCAGGCCGAGGTTCCAGAGCTCGTACGCGTCGAGGTCGCGGCGGTCGTCGTCCGACTTGTTCGCGACGACGATCACCGGGCGGTCCGTCCCGCGCAGCATCTTCACGACGTGCTCGTCGGTGGCGGTGATGCCGACCGTGACGTCCACGACGAAGAGGACGGCGTCGGCCAGGTCGATCGCGACCTCGGCCTGCGCCGCGACCGAGGCGTTGATGCCCTTGGCGTCGGGCTCCCACCCACCGGTGTCGACGAGCGTGAACCGCTTGTCGTTCCACTCCGCCTTGTACGAGACGCGGTCGCGCGTGACACCGGGGGTGTCCTGCACGACGGCCTCACGACGGCCGAGGATGCGGTTCACGAGCTGCGACTTGCCGACGTTCGGGCGGCCGACGATCGCGAGCACCGGGTAGGCCGGCAGGTACGTGATGCCGTCCTCGCCGAGCTGCCCGGCGTCGAGGAGGGCGACGTCCTCCTCGTCGAGCTCGTAGTCCTCGAGCCCGGCGCGGAGCGCGTTCGCCCGCTGCTCGGCCTCGGCGTCGTCGAGTCCGGCGAGCCGCTCGCCGAGGGCGTCGTCGTACTCGGGGAAGTCGTCGTGTTCGGGGGTGTCCAGCTGCGCCATGTGGGTGTCCTTGCCGGCGACCCTTCGGCCGCGTGTTGTCAGTGCGTGGCCGCGCGAGGCCCTGGTGGTCAGTGCCCGGCCGCGCGGGCCAGGTCGACGACCGCTTGCACGGTCTGGTCGAAGTCGAGGTCGGTGGAGTCGAGCGTCGTGACGCCGTCGGCGGCGTTCATGAAGTCGACGACCTTCGCGTCCGCCGCGTCGCGACGAGCGAGTGCGGCGGAGGTCTCGGCGGCCGACTGGGTCGTGACCTCAGCCGAACGCCGGGCCATTCTAACGGACTCGTCGGCGGTCAGCAGGATCCGGACCTCGGCGTCGGGGGCGACGACCGTGGTGATGTCCCGACCCTCGGTGATGATGCCCCGCCCCTCGGCCTTCCGCATCACGTTCCGGAAGAGCTGCACGAGCCGCTGGCGGACCTCGGGCAGCTTCGCGATGTGGGCCACCGCGCCCGTGACCTCGGGGGTGCGGATCGCGTCGGTCACGTCGGTGCCGTTCACCCGGACGAAGTAGTCGTCCGGGTCCGTCCCGATCTCGTAGTCGAACGAGTCCCAGCTGCCGAGGACCGCGGACGCGTCGTCGAGGTCGACCTGCTCGGCCAGCGCGTGCCAGGCGAGCGCGCGGTACGCGGCACCGGTGTCCTGGTAGCCGAAGCCGAGCGCCCGCGCCGCCGCACGGGACACGCTGGACTTGCCGCTGCCGGCGGGACCGTCCACCGCGATCACGAACTTGGCCACGAACGCACCGTCGGGCAGCCCGGCCGGGAGCGGGTCGCGCATCGAACCGGGTTCGCCGCCGCCCTGCCCGTCGAGCCCGCCGCCGGCCCCACCGGCGCCGCCGATCGGCCCGGGCTGGTCGCCGGGCGTGGGGAGCCCGGTGTCGGGTCCGTCGGGTCCACCGGTCACGCCGGAGTCGTCGTTGTTCACGCCCATGCTGCTGCGATCCTCCATCCGCGACCCTCGAGTTCGTCGACGAGTCGCTGTTCCTGCTCGGGCAGGACCGACACCTCGACGATGCCGATCTGCGCGCCCGGTGAGTGCTCGAGGCGCATGTCCTCGAGGTTGATGCCGATCTCCCCGATGAACGTGAGGAGCGCGGCGATCTGCCCGGGGGTGTCGTCGACGAGGACGACGACCTGGGCGAAGCGCTTGGTGGTGCCGTGCTTGCCCGGCAGCCGTTCGACACCGCGGTTGCCGGCGGCGATGGTCTCGGCGAGGGCGCGCGGCGAGCCCGGGGCCGCCGGGTCGTCGAGGGCCGCGAGCACCCGGTCGAGGTCGTCGCGGAGGTCGGCGAGCACCGGGCGGATCCGCTCGGCGTTCGCGCCGATGATCTGCACCCACAGCCCCGGGTCGCTCGCGGCGATGCGGGTGACGTCACGGACCCCGCCACCGGCGAGCCCGAGCGAGCCGTCCGGGGCGTCGCGCAGCCGCGAGGCCATCAGCGTCGACACGAGCTGCGGGGCGTGCGAGACGTAGGCGACCGCGAGGTCGTGCGACTCGGGTTCCATCGGGACGACGGTCGCGCCGAGGTCGAGCGCCAGGTCCTCCACCACGGCGGCGCGCCGGTAGGTGATGTCGTCGTGCCCGGCGATCACCCACGGCTGCCCGAGGAACAGGTCGGCGCGGGCGGCGGTCGGCCCGCTGCGCTCGCGTCCGGCCATCGGGTGCGAGCCGATGTAGCGGCTGACGTCGGCGCCGGCGGCCCGCAGGCTCGTCAGCGGCCCCGACTTCACGCTCGCGACGTCGGTCACCACGGCGTCCGGGAAGGCGCGGAGCTCACGCTCGACCACGGTCGCGACGACGTCCGGCGGCACGGCCACCACGACGAGTTCCGGGGCGTCGCCGGCGGCGGGGCGTCGCCCGGCACCGTAGTCCACGGCGAGCGCGAGGGCTGCGGGCGAGACGTCGTCGAGGACGACCTCGACGCCCTTCTCCCGCAGGGCGAGCCCGATCGAGGCCCCGAGGAGCCCGGCGCCGACGATCCGCACGGGTCCCCGCAGGCGCCGGTCGATCTCCGGTGCGTCGTGCTGGGCGGTGGCGTCGGTCACCGGGCAAGCCTACCGATCGCCGACGGCAGCGCCCCGCACGGGTTCCGTGCGGGGCGCAGCCGTCGAGGGGCGCGGATCGGTCAGCCGACCGGCCAGCGCGTGGTGAAGCGCAGCTCGACGGGGGCGTTCACCGTGTCGGTGACGCGCACGTGGCTGGCGCCCTCGCGGAGCGGCAGGGTCTGCTGCCACGCCCCGTAGGCGTCCACCTGGAACCCGCGCACCGTGCCGTCCCGGAGGTCCACGATGCCGCCGTACGCGCCGGGCGCCGCCGTCCCGCTGAACCGCACGCCCGGGTTCGTGAAGTCGGGGTCGGCGTCGACGGTGCTGCCCTCGGTCGGCGAGGTGATGCGGAGCTGGGAGCCGGTGTCGGACGCCACGGTGAAGGACACGTCGACGTCTCCGTACAGTCCGACGATCCGCGCGGTGTGCTGCCCCTGCGGGAACAGCACGTCCGGGATGGTCCAGGTGCCGTCGGCGCGGACGACCGTGCTGGCGACGCGGTCGCCGCCGGGAACGCGCACGGCGAGCTGGTCGCCGGGCGAGGCGGTCCCGCTGAACGTGACGTACCCGTGGTCGGGCGAGATCGTCGCCCCGGCTTCCGGCGAGGTCACGGTGATCGGGCGCAGGTCGCTCTCGAGCCGGACGCGTTCGGTGTGCTCGTCGGCGGAACCGGGTCGCTGCACGACCGCCGCGTCGTAGCGCTGCCCGACGGTCAGTCGCAGGTCGGCGCCCGCGATGCGCCAGGTGCCGTCGGGGCGCACGGTGGTGTCCGTGTGTCCGGTGTCGTCGCCGGCGGTGGGCTGGAAGCGGACGACGGCACCGGGGGTGCCGGTACCGGTGATCGCCGGCTTGCTGCGTTCGGTGAAGCGCAGGGCGTCCGGGATCGTCAGCGCGAAGGGACGGTCGCCGGCGTCGCCGAACCGTGCGCTCCACTCGCCGTCCGCGTCCACGATGGTGTGCACGGTCTTCCCGCCGAGCTCGAGCGCGACCTCGGCACCGGGCTCCCCGGTGCCGACGACCTCGGACCCCGGCGTGAGGGTCCCACCCGTCGACGGCGAGAGGATCCGCACGGGCGCGCCGTAGTCCGCCGTCACGTCGTCCTGCGCGACGACCTCGCCGTCCGAACGCTCGACGACCCGGAGGTCCTTCCGCCCGCTGGCGTCCGGCGCGCCGACCTCGACCTCGAAGTGACCGCGGGCGTCGGTCGTCGCCGTCCCGACGGCCGCACCGTCCGTCGCGCGGACCTCGATCGTCGATCCGGGCTCGGCGTCGCCCTCGACGTAGGCGGACTCGGCCGCGTCGGCCGGGAACACGACGTCGGCGTCGAGCGATGCGGCCCGGACGGCGACGGGCACGACGGTGCGCTGTCCGCCGACGCCGGCCATCTCGAGGACGACCGACGACGTCGCTGCCCGCTTCGCCCGGTCCACCGTGACGTCGATCGTCCACGTCCCGTCGCGCCCGACCACGACCGGGTCGGCCCGGCCACCCGTCACGACCCGGACTGCGGCACCGGGGTCGCCCGTCCCCGTGATGGCGGTGGTCCCGTCGACCCCGATCGGTGTGGTGTCCGACGCGGCGCTGATGCCGGCGCCGTAGGAGACGGTCCCCCAGCTCCGCTCGCGGACGGTCTGCCCGGTGGACACCGTCACGAGGACGTCGAGCTCGGTGACGCCCCGGGGCGGGGAGTCGATGTGCGCTTCCCACGCACCCGTGGCGTCGGTGAACACGGTGCCCCGGACCAGGCTGGCGCCCCTGCGGTCGGTGACGAGGACGGTGCTCGACGGCGCGGTCCGGCCCCGGAGGACCGCACGGTCGTTCGGGTCGTTCGTCGTCGGGGACGTCACGTCGAACGTCGTCGGCGGGACGGCGTCCGCGAAGCCGGTCTCGATGCCGAAGTCCGCGCCGGTGGCCGAGGCGGTCGCGGCGAGTCCGGCCGTGCCGTCGACACGGGCGGTCTCGTTGCCGAGGGCGTACCCGTACGGCGAGGTGATCCGGCCGTCGGTGACCGTCCAGTTCGACGCGGCGACACCGCAGCGGTCCTTGCTGATGCTGGCGCCGACCGTGCCGGCAGTGGTCTGGCCGAGGTACAGGCAGTACCCGAACGACGCACCACCCGCGACGATCTTGGCGAAGCCGTTGTCGTCCGGGATGAGGGAGAACGGCGTGAGTCCCGCGTCGGCTGCGGCGGCGGGACTGGCGTACTCCCGCAGCTCGGAGCGGTCGGGCGCGCCGGTCCAGGCGAGGGTGGTGCCGTCGTCACTCGGGACGGCGAGCGTGAACTCGGTCGGCAGGGGCTGGCGGGGGACGTCCGTCTGCGCGGCAGCGGCCGGCGAGGACGTGAAGGCGATCCCCGTCGCAGCAGCGGCGAGCGCGAAGGCTCCCGCTGCCGCGACGGATCGTCGGGTGAGCGTGTTCATGTGCACTTTCTGGAGTCGGACGAGGCGGCACGACTCTAGATTGTGAATATGAAATACTTCCGACTGTGATGTGCTCCTAGTCGGTGGAGTCCTCCGCGCCGTCGGCCGGCACGCCCTTGGCGTCGCGAGCGATGCGGAGGAGCTTCCCGAGCTCGACCGTCGACAGCTCCCGGGTCTTGCCGATGGGCAGCGATCCGAGGTGCAGCGGTCCGAACGAGCGCCGGACGAGCTCGAGCACCGGGTGGTCGACCTCGTCGAGCATGCGGCGCACGATCCGGTTCCGACCCGAGTGCAGCGTGATCTCGACGAGCGACTCCCCGCGGGAGGACTCCAGCAGCCGCACCTTGTCGGCCGCGATGGGCCCGTCCTCGAGGTCGACCCCGTCGAGCAGACGCTGCACGGTGCCCGGGTTCACGTTGCCCCGGACCTTCGCGATGTACGTCTTCATCACGCCGAACGAGGGGTGCGCGAGCACGTGCGCGAGGTCGCCGTCGTTCGTCAGGACGAGCAGCCCGGACGTCTCGGTGTCGAGTCGCCCGACGTTGAAGAGCCGTTCCTCGTAGCGGTCCACGAACTCCGAGAGGTCGCGTCGACCGCGCTCGTCCTGCAGGCTCGACACGATGCCGGTCGGCTTGTTGAGGACGACGTAGCGGCGCGACGTGTCGATCTGCACGGGGACGCCGTCCACCGCGATCTCGTCGGTCTCCGGGTCGACGCGGCGGCCGAGCGCGTCGACGACCTCGCCGTTCACGGTCACGCGGCCCTCGACGATCAGGTTCTCCGCGACGCGTCGGGACGCCACGCCCGCAGCGGCGATCACCTTCTGCAGGCGCTCACCCTCTGCCTGGAGGGACGGTGCGGCCCCGCCACCCGCCGTCGCGTCCGCCGCGTCCCAGTCCGGGATGATCGGGCGCTCGGGCGTGCCCTCGAGCGGCTGGCCCTGCTGGTCACGCGTGCCCTCGGGGCGCGGTGTGGTGCGCCGGTCGGTGCCGCGCGGCCCGCCGCCCCGGGGACGGTCGCCGTTGCGCGCCGTCGTGGTGCCGCCGACGTACCGGCGGCCGTTGTGCCAGACGGTGCTCGGGCGGCCGTCGGGTGCCCGACGGTCCTCGCGGGCGGGGTCGCGGCGGCGGTCGTCGTCGCGACGGGGGGCATCGCGACGGTCGTCACGGCCGCGGTACCCACCGCGGTCGTCGCCCGTCCGGCCGGAACCCGCACGGTCGTCACGGCCGCGGTACCCACCACGGTCGTCGTCACGGCGCGGCGCATCACGACGATCGTCACGGCCCCGGTAGCCGCCACGGTCGTCGTCCCGGCGCGGAGCATCACGACGGTCGTCGCGGCCGCGGTACCCACCACGGTCGTCGTCACGGCGCGGCGCATCACGACGGTCATCACGGCCCCGGTACCCACCACGGTCGTCGTCACGGCGGACGAAGCCCCCGCGGTCACCGCCGCGGCGGTCGTCCTCGCGGCCGACGAACCGACCGCGTTCGGCTCCGCGGTCGTCGCGGCGCGGAGCATCACGACGGTCGTCCCGGCCGCGGTACCCACCACGGTCGTCGTCGCGGCGGCCCGATCCTGCACGGTCGTCGCGACCCCGGTACCCACCGGACGCCGGACGCTCGTCACGATCCCGGTAGCCCCCACCGGACGCCGGACGGTCATCGCGGCCCCGGTACCCGCCGCCGGACGCCGGACGCTCGACACGACCCCGGTACCCGCCGCCGGACGCCGGACGCTCGTCACGACCCCGGTAGCCCCCACCGGACGCCGGACGCTCGTCACGACCCCGGTACCCGCCGCCGGCACCCCGGTCGTCACGCCCACGGGAGCCGCCACGGTCGTCGTCCCGTCGGCCGGAGGCCGGGCGCTCGTCGCGCCCGCGGTACCCACCGCGCTCGTCGCGACCCGCGCCCTCGGACCGGCCACCCGCACGGCCGGAGCCGGCGATGCGGTCGCGTGACGCGCCTCCAGGCCGACCCGAACCGGCGCGGCCACCCGCACCGCCCCGTGGGCCGCCTCGTCGTTCTTCCTCATACGCGGCCATCGGGGATCCCTTCGTTCTGCTCGAAGCCGTCGGCACCGTCGTCCAGGAGGGGCGAGATGAGCGGCAGCTCGTCGAGCGAGTTGATGCCGAGCTGCTGCAGGAGCAGGTCGGACGTGACGTAGTTGATGGCGCCGGTCTCGGCGTCGGTGAACGACTCCTCGATGAGCCCGCGCGCGACGAGCGTGCGGACGACGCCGTCGACGTTGACGGCGCGGATCGCGGCGATCTGCGACCGGGTGATCGGCTGCTTGTACGCGACGACCGCGAGGGTCTCGAGCGCGGCCTGCGACAGGCGGGAGGGGCGCTCGGCCTCGACGAACTGCTCGACGACGTCGTCGAGGTCCTGCCGGACGTAGAAGCGCCAGCCGCCGCCGACCTCGCGGAGTTCGAACCCGCGACGGATCGTGCCGTCGACGCCGTCGAAGTCCGCCACGAGGCGCTCGATGGCCTGTCGGACGGCGGGGACGGGCGCACCGACGGCGGCGCCGAGGGACACGAGCGACTGGGGTTCGTCGGCGATCATGAGGATCGCCTCGAGCTGTCGGTCGACGGGGATCTCCGGCCGGGCGGCACGCTCGTGCGCCTCGTGGATCTCGCGCTCGATCGCTCGGGCGTCGGCCATCTCGTCGGCGCCGCCGGGTTCGGCACTGGAGCCGTCGTGCACGTCATCCGTCATAGTCGGCTCCCAGGTCGGCGAGGCTCTCGTCGGACCAGTCGTCGGCGGTCCACCGCAGCGTCAGCTCCCCGAGCGGTTCGAGCTGTTCGAACGAGATGGACGCGTTCCGGTACAGCTCCAGGATCGCGAGGAAGCGAGCCACCACGATACCCGTCTCCGCGACGCCGGCGACCAGCTCGCGGAACGAGACGTCCTCGTCGGCACGCGTGCGGAGGATCGAGACGACGATCGCCGCCTGCTCGCGGATGCTCACGAGCGGGGCGTGCAGGTGGTCGAGCCCGACCGTCGGGAGCTCGCGCGGCGCGAACGCCAGGGTGGCGAGTGCGGCGAAGTCCTGCACCGACAGGGTCCAGACGAGCTCGGGCGTCCGGGCGCGGAACCGTTCCTCGAGCCGGACGCTCCGGACGTGGCGTCGGGACTCGGTCAACCACCGCGACCCGAACCAGTCGGCGGCCTGCTTGAACGCCCGGTACTGCAGCAGTCGGGCGAAGAGCAGGTCGCGGGCCTCGAGCAGGGCCACGTCCTCGGCGTCGACGAGCTCGCCCTGCGGCAGCAGCCCCGCGATCTTCAGGTCGAGCAGGGTCGCGGCGACGACGAGGAACTCGCTCGCCTCGTCGAGTTCGTCCTGGGACTCGGCCTGTCGCACGTACGCGATGAACTCCCCCGTCACCGCGCCGAGCGACACCTCGGTGATGTCGAGTTCGTGCTTCGTGATGAGCGAGAGGAGCAGGTCGAACGGGCCGTCGAACCCGGCGAGTCGGACCCGGAAGCCGGGCGCGGTCTGCGTGCCGGCCGGAGCGGACTGCGTGTCGGCGACGCGGTCCGGCCGCGCCGCCGATTCGGCAGGGTCGGCGACGCGGTCCGGCCGCGCCGACGCCTCGGCAGGGTCGGCGTCAGGCGACGGCGCCACGCTCGACGAGCTCCCTGGCGAGCTGGCGGTACGCGTGCGCGGCCTGGTGGTCCGGCGCGGTCTGCGTGATCGGCCGTGCCGAGACGGTGGCGTCGGGGAACTTCACGGTGCGACCGATGACGGTGTCGAGCACGCGGTCGTCGAAGGTGTCGACGACGCGCTCCATGACCTCGCGCGAGTGCAGCGTGCGCGAGTCGTACATCGTGGCGAGGATCCCGTCGAGCTGCAGCGCCGGGTTGAGGCGGTCGCGCACCTTGTCGATCGTCTCGATGAGCAGCGCCACACCACGCAGCGCGAAGAACTCGCACTCGAGCGGGATGAGGACCCCGTGCGCCGCGGTGAGGGCGTTCACGGTCAGCAGACCGAGCGACGGCTGGCAGTCGACGAGGATCACGTCGTAGTCGTTCTGGACCTTGCGCAGCACGCTCGCGAGGATCTGCTCGCGGGCGACCTCGTTCACCAGGTGGACCTCGGCCGCGGACAGGTCGATGTTCGCCGGGATGACGTCGAGGTACGGGGTGTTCGTCGGCTGGATGACCTGGTTCGGGTCCTTGATCGAGCCCATCAGCAGGTCGTAGACGGTGGGGATGTCGTGGGTCCGCACGCCGAGACCCGCCGACAGCGCGCCCTGCGGGTCGAAGTCCACCGCGAGGACCTTGCGGCCGTACTCGGCCAGCGCCGCGCCGAGGTTGATCGACGTCGTCGTCTTGCCGACGCCGCCCTTCTGGTTGCACAGCGCGATGATGCGAGCGGGACCGTGGCCGTCGAGCTCCTCGGGCACCGCGAACTGCCGGACGGGCCGTCCGGTCGGACCGTAGGTGGTCTCGCCGGTTCCGGGGCTGGTCGTCGGGTTCGTGCTCACCCCGTCATCGTACCGGCGACCGGCCGCCGGGCCTGGCCGCACCGCCGCAGGACGGGGCCAGGAGGCGCGACTCACGCTGGGCGCAGCGCCACCCGCATGCTGTCCACGCGGTCCGCGATGACGGCGTCCGCCGTCCAGCGCTGCTGCAGGCGTCCGACGAGCTCCTGCACCTGGGACTGGTCGAGACCCGGGTGCAGCGCCAGGCCCACCGTCAGCTCCGCACCGGCGAAGCGTCCGAGCGGGTCCCCCGGGGCGAGCTCGACCCGCGCCACGGCACGCTCCCCCGCGACGGAGTCGGCGAAGGCCTGGGCGACCTCTGGGTCCTCGAAGCAGGGCGTCCACGGCAGGTCCTGCCCGATCGCCCACACGGCGGGACGGCGGAGCACGAACTCGGTCGGTGCCGTCGGGTCGAGGACCACGAGCTGGGTCTCCTCGCTCGCGGCGGCCATCGCGACCCGACGCGAATCGGCGGGGACCGGCCGGGCGTCGGCGTCCCAGGTCCGCATCGTCTCGACCGAGGTGAACGCGGGCATCACGCTCCGGCCGTCCGGGCCGGCGACCGTGACGATCGAGAGCTCCTGCGTCTTGTCGACCAGCTTGCCGGTGTCGGTGTGGCCGACGTCGCCGGCCTCGGCGATGAGCGGGATGAGCAGCCGCGCGGTGCGGAGCGCGTCGACCACCGCCCGCTGGGAGCCGCCGTCGGGCAGCGCCCTGATCGCGTCGACGACCGCCGGGTCGGCGAGTCCGTCGTCGTCGTCGAAGGTCGTGTCGTGCTGGTCGAACGTACGCCCGGCCCACGCGGTGCCGGCCGAGTCGGCGGCGCCGCCGGGGGTGTGGGCGTCGTCCGGGTGCCCGGTGCCGTCCGGGACCTCGGGACCGGCCCCGCGACCGTTCGAGATGCCCGACACGCCGCTACTCCGACGCGACGTCGAGGGCGGCGGGGAGCGTGAACGCCCCCGAGTAGAGCGCCTTGCCGATGATCGCGCCCTCGAGACCGTGCGGCACGAGCGCGCGCAGGGCACGCAGGTCGTCGAGCGTCGAGATCCCGCCGGACGCCACCACGGGCTGGTCGGTGCGGTCGCAGACGGCCCGGAGCAGGTCGACGTTCGGCCCCTGCAGCGTGCCGTCCTTGGTGACGTCGGTGACGACGTAGCGGGCGCAGCCGGCGTCCTCGAGGCGGTCCAGGACCTCCCACAGGTCGCCGGCGTCCTCGGTCCACCCGCGGCTGGCGAGGGTCGTCCCGCGCACGTCGAGTCCGACGGCGATCTGCTCGCCGTACTGCCGGATGACGCGCGCCGCCCACTCCGGGTCCTCGAGCGCCGCGGTACCGAGGTTCACGCGTGCCGCGCCGGTCGCGAGGGCCGCCTCGAGCGACGCGTCGTCGCGGATGCCGCCGGACAGCTCGACCGCCACGCCCTCGACCTCGCGGACGGCGTGCGCGATCACCCTGCGGTTGTCGCCGCGGCCGAACGCCGCGTCGAGGTCGACGAGGTGGATCCACTCCGCGCCCTGGTCGCGCCATGTCCGGGCCGCCGTCACCGGGTCGCCGTAGGAGGTCTCGCTGCCGGCCTCGCCCTGCGTGAGACGCACCGCCTGGCCGTCGACGACGTCCACGGCGGGCAGCAGGACGAGGGGCGTGGTGGAGGAGAGCTCGGTCATGGTCCTGTCTTCGTTGCGGGAGCGGGCGCGGTGCGCTGGTCGGGAGGAGCGGTGCGGGTCCGTCACGCACCGCGCCGCCGGACCCGTGGCCGGGTTCAGAGCGACTGCACCCAGTTGCGGAGCAGTCGGATGCCCGGCTCGCCGGACTTCTCGGGGTGGAACTGGGTGGCGGTGAGCGGGCCGTTCTCGACGGCGGCGACGAACCGCTGCCCGTGCTCGGCCCAGGTCAACCGGGGCGCGCGGAACGGGCCGTACGCCTCGAGCGGGAAGTCGGTCACGCCGTAGGAGTGCACGAAGTAGAAGCGCTCGTCGTGCAGGCCGTCGAACAGCACCGAGTCGGCGGGCGCGTCCACGGTGTTCCAGCCCATGTGGGGCAGGACGTCCGCCTGGATCTGCTCGACCGTGCCCGGCCACTGGCCGAGTCCCTCGACGTCGGCACCGCGCTCGATGCCGCGGGAGAACAGCACCTGCATGCCGACGCAGATGCCGAGGACCGGACGTCCGCCGGCCAGGCGGTGGTCGACGATCTCGCCGCCCTGCACGCTCTCGAGCTGCTCCACGACGGCACCGAACGCCCCGACGCCCGGGACGAGCAGGCCGTCGGCGCGGAGCGCGGCCTGCTTGTCGGCGGTCAGGGTGACGTCGGCGCCGGCGCGCTCGAGCGCCTTGGCGGCCGAGTGGACGTTGCCGGACCCGTAGTCGAGGACGACGACGTTCGGCTTCGCGCCCGCCGTCACAGCGAGCCCTTGGTGGACGGGATGCCGTCCACGCGGGGGTCGAGCTCCACCGCGGTGCGCATCGCCCGCGCGAACGCCTTGAACTCGGCTTCGGCGATGTGGTGCGGGTCGCGGCCCGCGAGCACGCGGACGTGCACCGTGATGCCGGCGTTGAACGTGATCGCTTCGAACACGTGGCGGACCATCGAGCCGGTGAAGTGCCCGCCGATGCGGTGGAACTCGAAGCCGGCGGGCTCGCCGGAGTGCACGAGGAACGGACGGCCGGACACGTCGACGACCGCCTGCGCGAGGGCTTCGTCGAGCGGCACCAGCGCGTCGCCGTAGCGACCGATGCCGGCACGGTTGCCCAGGGCCTGCCTGAGCGCCTGGCCGAGCACGATGCCGGTGTCCTCGACGGTGTGGTGCACGTCGATGTGGGTGTCGCCCGTCGACCGCACGCGGAGGTCGATGAGCGAGTGCTTGCTGAACGCGGTCAGCATGTGGTCGAAGAACGGCACGCTCGTCGAGATGTCGGACGTGCCGGTGCCGTCGAGGTCGAGTTCGAGTTCGATGCTCGACTCGCTCGTGCTCCGGCTGATCGTGGCGGTGCGCGCGGTCATGCTGCAACCCTAACCGGCGGCTGATCGGCGGCGACGCGGCGCATGGCGTCGAGGAACACCGTGGTCTCCTCCTCGGTGCCGGCGCTCACGCGCAGGTGGTTCGGGATGCCGAGGTCACGGACGATGACGTCCTGCTCGAGGAGCGCCTCGAACGCGGCGTGCGGGTCTGCAACGCCCCCGAACAGGACGAAGTTCGACCAGGTCTCGTAGGTGCGGTACCCCATCGCGTCGAGCTCGGTCACCATGCGGTCGCGCTGCCGGGTGATGTCGTCCACCATCGCCAGCATCGCGGGCGCGTGCCGGAGCGCTGCGACCGCGGCCGCCTGCGTCAGGGCGGACAGGTGGTAGGGCAGCCGGACGAGCCGGATCGCGTCGATGACGGCCGGGTGAGCGGCCATGTAGCCCACGCGGGCACCGGCGAACGCGAAGGCCTTGCTCATGGTGCGCGACACGACGAGGCGCTCGCGGCCGGGCAGCAGCGTCAGCGCGCTCGGGGCGTCGGCCGGCATGAACTCGGCGTAGGCCTCGTCCACCATCACGATGCCGTCGGTCGCGGCGTACGCGGCCTCGATCGTCTCGATCGGGAGCGGGGTCCCGGTCGGGTTGTTCGGCCCGCAGAGGAACACGATGTCCGGCTGGTGCTCGCGGATGGCCGCCACGACCGTCTCGGGTGAGATCCGGAACTCGTCGTCGCGCTGGGCGGGGATCCACGTCGTGCCGGTGCCCGAGGCCAGGATCGAGTGCATCGAGTAGGTCGGAGGGAACCCGAGCACACTGCGCCCCGGCCCGCCGAACGCCTGCAGGAGCTGCTGGAGGACCTCGTTCGAGCCGTTGGCCGCCCAGATCTGCTCCGGGCCGAGCGACTGCCCCGGCGCGGTGTCGCGCTGCAGGTAGTCCGCAAGGGACTGGCGCAGCTCGGAGAACTCGCGGTCCGGGTAGCGGTTCACGGTGGTCAGCGCCTGCCGGATCGACGACACGATGTCCTCGGCGACGTCAGCCGGCACCGGATGCGTGTTCTCGTTGACGTTGAGCTGCACGCGCACGTGCTTCTGCGGTGCGCCGTACGGGCTCTGCCCGCGCAGGTCGTCTCGGATCGGGAGGTCTTCGAGCGTGAATGCCACCGATCCATCGTAGGCCGCATGGGCGGTCGGACGACCGGCCGTCCGGACGGTGGGCCGTCGCGACACTTCTGCGGCGCTCCGTGGCGGCCGGCGTCGCGTCAGTGCGCGGCGGTGTACTGCGCCGGGATCGCGATCTCCTGCCCGGCCTGCAGACCGGAGCCGTCGAGGGCGTTGAGGCTCACGACGTCCTGCACGAAGTCACGCGGGTCGGCGTTCGGCGCGGTCTCTTCGGCGAGCTGCCAGAGCGTCTCGCCCGGCTGGATCGTCACGGTCTCGAAGTGGGCGTGCGACTCGGTGTTGCCGGCGGACGCCTGCCCGCCGTTCAGTACGGCGAGTGCCACACCGATCAGCAGCGGGATCGCGGCGAGCGTCGTCAGGACGACCCGACCGCGACGCGTGAGGCGCAGGCGCGTACGCACGGCGGGCGCGGTGCGCTGGATGTCAGCGATGGCGATGGTGCTCATGTCGTTCTTGCCTTCCCGTTCGGGTGAACCGAAGTCCTGTACCGAACATAGTTTCGAATGACGAGCCGCACAAGTCCTGTGCGGAGATTTCTGGTGGGTTTTCTGCCGACACGCTCGAACAGGTGTTTGTCCGGCGGTGACCGGTCGGATACTGTTTCGATCGACTGGGACAAGTCAAGCGGGGACCACCGACATTCCCGCGGGCAGGGCCCGGCACCGACGAAGGGCGAGACGACGTGGCGGACGAACTGCGGGGCCAGAAGCCGCTGACGGCGAAGCAGCAGGCGATCCTCGACGCGATCCGTGCGTCGATCGCGAGCCGGGGCTACCCGCCGAGCATGCGCGAGATCGGGGACGCCGCCGGCCTCTCCTCACTGTCGAGCGTCTCCCACCAGCTCGGGCAGCTCGAGCTCGGTGGGTGGATCCGTCGTGACCCGAACCGTCCGCGGGCGCTCGAGGTGCTCGTGGACGAACCGACGCCCGACACCGAGGGCCCCGACGTCGACGCGACGACCCTCGTCCCGCTGGTCGGTCGCATCGCCGCGGGTGTGCCGATCACCGCCGAGCAGCACGTCGACGAGATCGTCCCGCTCCCCCGACAGCTCGTCGGCACGGGCGATCTGTTCATGCTCAAGGTCGTGGGCGAGTCGATGATCGACGCCGCCATCTGCGACGGGGACTGGGTGGTCGTGCGGTCGCAGCAGACGGCCGAGAACGGTGACATCGTCGCCGCCATGCTCGACGAGGAAGCCACCGTCAAGGTCTTCCGGCAGCGGGACGGCCACACGTGGCTGCTCCCCCGCAACACCGCGTTCGAGCCGATCCTCGGCGATGCCGCGACCGTGCTCGGCAAGGTCGTCGCGGTCCTCCGCTCCATCTGACGTCGACCGCGTCGGGCTCCGGGCACCCGGGTCGGGCAGGGTCGGCCGTGCGAGCTCAGGAACAACCGAAGCCGGTCCGAACCACGTGATGACGTGGTTCGGACCGGCTTTCGTCGTGCGGCGCCGGGCGGAACCGCTCAGCCTGCGTGGGGCGGGAGGCGGGCTTGCGCCGCGCCTCCTGGACCGCGTCAGCGCGCCGGACGGCTCAGGACGCGACGGGCGCGACCACGAAGGGGTCGAGCTCTGCGACCTGACGCTGGAACACGCGGACCTGCAGCCGGGTGCCGTCCTCGACGTAGTCGACGTGCTCGACCGCACCCGCGTCGTGCAGCGACGACACGAGGTCCCCTCGGTCGTACGGCACCACGACGGTCAGCTCGACGTCCGGCTCGGGCAGCCGTGACTCGATCGCCTCGAGCAGGTCCTGGATGCCCTCGCCCGTGCGCGCCGAGACGAACACGGCGTCCGGGACGAGGCCGACCAGGACGAGCCGCTGCGACTCGTCGATGAGGTCCGACTTGTTGAACGCGACGATCTCGGGGATGTCCCGGGCGCCCACGTCACCGATGACGTCCCGCACGGTCGCGAGCTGCGCTGCGGGGTCCGGGTGGGAGCCGTCCACGACGTGCACGATGACGTCGGCGTCGCCGACCTCCTCGAGGGTGGAGCGGAAGGCCTCGACGAGCTGGTGCGGCAGGTTGCGCACGAACCCGACCGTGTCGGCGAACGTGTACTCGCGACCCTTCGCCGAGTTGGTGCGGCGGACGGTCGAGTCCAGCGTCGCGAACAGCTGGTTCTGCACGAGGACGCCCGCGCTCGTCAGCCGGTTGAGCAGCGAGGACTTGCCGGCGTTGGTGTAGCCGGCGATCGCGACGCTCGGGACCTCGTTGCGGTTGCGCTCGGCGCGCTTGGCCTCGCGCGCGGGTCGGAACGAGGCGATCTGACGACGGAGCTTCGACATGCGCGTGTGGATGCGACGACGGTCGAGCTCGATCTTCGTCTCACCGGGACCACGCGAGCCCATGCCCGCACCGCCGGAGACCTGGCCGCCGGCCTGGCGGGACATCGACTCACCCCACCCGCGCAGACGCGGCAGGAGGTACTCGAGCTGGGCGAGCTCGACCTGCGCCTTGCCCTCGCGGCTCTTGGCGTGCTGGCTGAAGATGTCGAGGATCACGGCCGTCCGGTCGATCACCTTGACCTTCACCACGTCCTCGAGCGCACGACGCTGGGACGGTGCGAGTTCGGTGTCCGCGATGACCGTGTCCGCGCCGGTCGCCTTGACGACCATCGCGAGCTCCTCTGCCTTGCCCTTGCCGAGGTAGGTGGAGGGGTCGGGGTTCGGGCGCCGCTGCAGCAGGCCGTCGAGCACCACGGCACCCGCGGTCTCGGCGAGGGCGGCGAGTTCGCGGAGCGAGTTCTCGGCGTCGGCGGCGTCCCCGTGCGGGTACACACCGATCAGGACGACCTGCTCGAGCCGGAGCTGCCGGTACTCGACCTCGGTGACGTCCTCGAGTTCGGTGGAGAGCCCGGCGACGCGGCGGAGCGCCGCACGGTCTTCGCGGTCGTACTGGTCGCCGTCGCCCGTCCAGGCGTGGTCGTCGACCGATCGGGTCTGGATCGCCTGCGCGGGGGCGAAGATCGAGGAACTCGCGCGGGAGTCGGCGTTGCGCAGGACCCGCTCGACGACACCAGCAGCGCTGTCGTCGGTGGTCTCTGCGTCTCGGTTCGTGGTGTCCGTCATCTTCTCCACAGGGTACCGCTCGGGGCCTCGGGACACACGGGGTTCCCGGTACGGTTCATCCATGGCGAACGACCACTACTTCTCCGCGAACCCGTCGTCGGACACCCGCGAACGCCAGATCCACGTCACCCTCGCCGGTCGGCCGCTCACGCTGACCACCGCTGCGGGGGTCTTCAGCCCCGACGGCCTCGACCGCGGGACCCGCGTGCTGCTCGGCTCCGTGCCGCCCCCGGCGCACGACGGCGCCCTGCTCGACGTCGGGTGCGGGTGGGGCCCGATCGCGATCACGATGGCGCTCGACTCCCCCGGTGCCGAGGTGTGGGGCGTCGACGTCAACGAGCGTGTGCTGGGGCTCGCCCGGGCGAACGCCGCGACCGCGGGGGTCGACAACGTCACCGTCGCCCTGCCGGACGAGGTGCCCGCCGACCTGCGGTTCCGGACGATCTGGTCGAACCCGCCCATCCGGGTCGGCAAGGACGAGCTGCACCAGATCCTGTTGACGTGGTTGCCCCGGCTCGAGGTCGGGGGCGACGCCTGGCTGGTCGTGTCGAAGGACCTCGGCGGCGACTCGCTGCAGCGGTGGTTGCACGACACGCTCGACGGTGGGTTCCACGTGTCGCGGGCGTCGACGGACAAGGGGTTCCGGGTGCTGCGGGTGCACCGCGCGGCCGAGTAGGCCGGGGGCGGTCCACGGCACCCGGGGCACTCGGGCGCTCCGGGCACTCCGGGCGCTCCGGGCGCGCCGGGCGATCGGTCCGGATGGAACCACGGTTCCGACATCGAACCAGCGCGAGCGGGTGGCGCGATGTCGGGAACGTGGTTCGATGCGCCCGCGGCCGGGCAGCGCGACCCGCGGGCCGCGGCCGGGCAGCGCGACCGGGCAGCGCGGCCCGCGCGCCGCAGTCGGCCAGCGCGACCGGCGTCGCCGAGCCGAGCCGCGCCTCCTGGCCGGAGCCCAGCCGGGGTCAGACCGTCAGGTCACCCGAGAAGACGAGTTCCGCCGGACCGGAGAGCGCGACGTGCTCGCCGTCCTCCGCCGCGAAGATGCGCACCGTCACGACGCCGCCGGGAACGCGCACGCGCCAGGTGTCCGGCGCCCCGTTGCCCGCCCAGTACCGCGTCGCCAGGGCCGCAGCCACCGCACCGGTGCCGCACGACAGGGTCTCGCCGCTGCCGCGCTCGTGGACGCGCATCGTGATCTGTCCCACCCCGTCCTGCACGAGCGGGTCGCCGGGCAGCACGAACTCGACGTTCGCGCCGGCCGCGGGGACCGGATCGAGCACCGGCACGTACGTGAGGTCGACCTCGGCGAGTTCGTCCTCGGTCGCGACGGCGACCACCACGTGGGGGTTGCCGACGTCGATGCCGAGCCCGGGGCGTGCTCCGTCGAGGTTCTTCGCCCGCACGACCACGTCGTCCGAGCCGCCGCCCTCGATGCCGAGGCCCCATCGCCCGAGGTCGGCGGAGAAGCCGTTGGTCGTCCGCTGGATGTCGACGAGTCCCTTGCGGCTGCCGACTGTCAGCGTCTCGCCGGGGGCGAGGTCGACGAGCCCGGACTCGGTGAGGTACCGCGCGAACACGCGGATGCCGTTGCCGCACATCTCGGCGACCGTGCCGTCGGCGTTGTGGTAGTCCATGAACCACGTCGCCGCGGGGTCCTCGGCGACGAGCGCGCGCCCCTCGGGCAGTGACTCGGACCGGACGGCGCGGATGACTCCGTCGCCACCCACACCGAACCGGCGGTCCGCGATGGCGCGGATCCGCTCGGGGGTCAGGTCGACCGACGCGTCGGGGTCGGCGAACAGGACGAAGTCGTTGCCGGTCCCCTGGCCCTTGGTGAAGTGCAGCTCGGTCACGGGACGATCCTACGGGCAGCCGCCGTCAGCGCAGCCCGGTCGGCGCCGGTGACGTCGAGGACCTCGGCGTCCGTGTACCGCCGGAACCACGACACCTGCCGTCGGGCGTACTTCCGGGTCGCGACGCCGGTCGCCTCGATCGCCTGATCGACGGACGCGTCGCCGCGCAGCACCTCGAGCGCCTGCGAGTACCCGATCGCCGCCCGCGCGGTCCGGCCCGACTCGAGTCCGTGCGCGCGGAGGCCCTCGACCTCGTCGACCAGCCCCGCGGCGAACATGCGCGCCGCGCGCTCGTGGAGCGCGTCGACGAGCTCGGCGCGTTCACGGTGCAGGCGCAGGATGCGCGCGGGTCGCCAGGCGCGGGGCGCGGACGGGAGGCTCGGGGTCACGACCTCGGACCGGCTCGCGATCTCGAGAGCGCGGATCAACCGCCGCGGGTTGCGCGCGTCGATGGTCGCCGCCGCCGACGGGTCGAGGCCGCGGAGCCGCTCCAGCAGGATGCCCGGGCCGCGTTCCTCGTGCTCGCGCTCGAGCCGTGCCCGCAACTCGGGGTCGGTCCCCGGGAAGGCCAGGTCGAACAGCACCGCGGACACGTAGAGCCCGCTCCCGCCGACGAGCAGGGCGACGGCCCCGCGGCGGTGGATCGCCTCGATCTCGGCCCGGGCGTCGCGCTGGTACGCGGCCACACTGGCCTCGTCGATGACGTCCAGGACGTCGAGCTGGTGGTGCGGGATGCCCCGGCGCTCTTCGACCCCGAGTTTCGCGGTGCCGATGTCCATGCCCCGGTAGAGCTGCATGGCGTCGGCGTTGACGATCTCGGCCGGTCGGCCTGCGGCGAGGAGGCGTTCGGCGATGGCGATGCCGAGGTCGGACTTGCCGGTGCCGGTCGCCCCGACGACCGCGATCAGATCGGCGTCGGCTGCGCGCGCGGCGTCGGCAGCGCTCACGGCGTCGGCAGCGCGCGCGGGGTCGGCGGGTCGCGCGGGGTCGGCG